>JAKAFQ010000249.1 GCA_021817875.1 Pseudomonadota bacterium | reverse complement strand
CGATCTGCGGTCGGAGCGCCGTAGAACACGGTCGGCTTGAGTCCGTGCGCCGCGCCGACCAGACGCGTGAAGACCGCCTCCGGCGTCGGTCTCTCGGCCATCAGCACGGTCGTGGCGCCCACGCCGAGGGGAAACGAGAGCGCGTTGCCGAGCCCATAGGCAAAGAACAGTTTGGCGGCGGAAAAACAGATATCCCGCTCCGTCAGTCCGAGGATGCCCTTGCCGTACAACTCGATGGTCCAGTACGGATTGGCGTGGGAGTGCACGGTGCCTTTCGCCCGCCCGGTGGAGCCGGATGAGTACAGCCAGAACCCCGGGTCATCCGCTGAGGTGCGCGCGCCGTTTTCGAGGGGGGTCTGTGCCTGGAGGAAGGTCTCGAAGTCGATCTGCGTGGGGCGCAGGGGCGCGATCGGCCGGGCGACGATCACCTGGCGGACTTCGTGGTCCGCCCTGCTCAGGGCGCCGGTGAGTGCCGGCAGCAGCGCGCCCGAGACGAGCGCCGCCTGGGCGCGCGAGTGCTCGAGCATGTAAGCATAGTCATCCGCGGTGAGCAGCGTATTCACCGCCACCGGGACCAGACCGGCGTACATCGAGCCGAGAAAGGCGATCGGCCATTGCGCGCAGTCGTTCATCAGCAGCAGGATGCGCTCCTCGCGGCGCAGGCCGAGGGAGCGCAGTCCGCCGGCCAGCAGGCGGATCCGCTCGGCGAGCTCACCATAGGTGAGCGCGCCCTGGTCGTCGATGACCGCGGTCCGGTCCGCGCGCTCGGAGTTGATATCGAGCAGGTATTGCGCGAAGTTGAAGTGCCGTGGTGGCGCCGGGACGTCCATCATGCACTCTGCTGCCGGGCGCAACGGATCAGCGGACGCGACCCGGATCCGCTGTCGGTGGTCAAAGGACTGTGCATCGTCACTGTCTTTCCCCTGATATCGATCGATGAGCGCTGCGTGGGTCCAGGCTCGTTTGCGCTAGGCGTCTCTGTGCGGCCCGTCGGCTGACCCGTGGGCCTGTCCGGATACCGGAGTCTCGGCCCGAGCACAGACGCTGCGCCTCAACCAGTGTGCGGTGCTCTCGAGGACGCGGGCAGGTTGATCGCGCTGCGGCGAGTGGCGGCAGCCCTCCAGGCGCAACTGTTCGGCCCGGGGGATGGCCCGGGCAATACGCTCGAGTTGCTCCATCGTGCCGTATTCGTCCTCATGGCCCTGTATGGCGAGCACCGGGCAGGTGATCGCCGGCAAGTCGTCCTCGATGGTCCATTCCCGGAAATCCGGATGGAGCCACAGATCGTTCCACAGCCGGAACGCCCGATCCGGATCCTGATGGTACCGAAGGAGCTTCTGGCGCAAGTCCGTCGTGAGATACGCCTGTCGTGCATTCCGTATGCTGACGAGGCACATGGGCTCGACGAACACGTGCGGAGCCAACAGCACGAGTCCCGAGACGTCGCAGGGCCGTGCGGCGCCGTAAATCAGGGCAATCGACGCGCCGTCGCTGTGGCCGAACAGCGTCGGCCGGGTGATCTGCAGTCGCCGCAGGATTTCCGGCAGCACCTCGAGGGCTTCACAGCGGTGCATCTCGAGAGCGCCGTATCGCCGCGGAGGTGGATCCGATCGGCCGTAGCCGAAGCGCGAGTACGCCACCACCCGTGCGCCGGTGATGGCGGCGAGGTGCAGCGGGAAATCCTTCCACATGCCGACCGAGCCGAGTCCTTCGTGCAGCATCACGATGGCCGGTGTCGCGGCGGCGGCCGGCGGCTCGAAATCCCGGTATTCGATCCTGCGTCCCAAGACGTCGAGAAACTGGATCTGACTCAACTGCGGTGCCTGCTTGCGCGAATTGAACTGCAGTCTGTGCGCCAGGGCGCATCCTGTGCCGGTCACTCCCGGGAGAACTCGATCGCACCGGCGGGGAGCAGGTAGAGCACGAGTGCGCGCCCGCCCGTGACCGTCGGCCGGTGTGCGCTGCGAGGGCCGTAGACGAGCCACCCCGCACCGCGGCCGTCGAACTGTGCGCCGCTTTCCAAGGGCATGATCAGGTCGATTTCCCCATTGGGATGCGAGTGGTATGGCCCGGCCAGCGGTGGCATGTCGACCACGTCGACACTGTAGCCATGAGTCGTCGCAGTCGGCTTGAGCACCCTGCCGTACCGGATGCCGCCTGCTTCGCGATGACACATCCAGCCGCTCGCAATCGCCGTCCGACAGGACCGCAGAATATCCTGGTACGTTGGTCCGGCAGCGGGGAACAGCCGATTCAGGTCCTGCTCGAGCTGCGGGTCCGGTGCGCGGGCCCCGATCGATCCGGTGATCCGCGCGATCAACCGGCCGAAACTCTCGGTGGTGACGGAATCGGAGGGGATGGGCATCGTCTGATTCCTCATGAGCTCGACAGAAGCTGCGCGTGACCGGTGAGCGCCTCCGGCCCGCGGACCTATCCTGGCACAGCGCACAGGCGAGGGTCCGGGCAAGAGCGGCCGCGGCGCCGTCCACCCCTCTTGAGATCCGGCGAGCCCGGCTTCGGGACGGGCATTTACGTCTGCACCCAGGGTCCGGACCTTCTGTGTGCAGGCCTGGGTCTCATCCGTTGCTTTCACCCATCGTCTTATGCACCGGGCAGAAGATTGATCATGATTGTCACAAATATGAAGCTCTATAAAGCATATCTGAGATTCTAATGGCCGGAAGAACGCTGAAAAAGTGCTCTAAAGTGCGTGACAAATATCAGTGATGTGATATAGTGCTTACCATGTGTCCCGTTTCCAGATCGCAAAGCCCTGCGGACCCGCCGGGATCCGTCCCCGCGCCCTCGACGGGTCCGGTTGCCCTCGGAAAGGCTGATCCGCAGTTTCTGGCGGGTCTCGGGCGCAGAGTGCGCGAGATCCGCGAACAGCGTGGCATGGCCCGCAGAGTCCTGGCGCGACAGGCGGAGGTTTCGGAGCGGTATCTCGCCGCGCTGGAGGCTGGGGAAGGCAACGCTTCGGTGGTGCTGCTGCGTCGCGTGGCGGGGGCGCTGGGCGTGCGCCTGACGGACGTTCTGGAGGCCGGGGAATCGGATGGGCCGCAGCGACAGCTGCGGCGCTTTCTCGAGAGCCTCCCTCCGAAGCGCGCGCAGGAAGCGCTGCAGCGACTCCTGGAGGAGTTCGGACAGGACGAGGCGGTGCGGCGCAAGCGCCTGACCCTGATCGGGCTGCGCGGCGCGGGCAAGTCGACCCTCGGCAG
This sequence comes from Pseudomonadota bacterium, assembly GCA_021817875.1. The sequence goes on along the minus strand of JAKAFQ010000249.1, from coordinate 3,340 downwards.
CGCTCTCGCCAAAGCGCTGCGTCGTCCGCTCATCGAACTCGACCGGGCAATCGAGCGCGAGGCCGGTATGGAGCTCTCGGAGGTGTTTCTGCTCTACGGCCAGCCGGGCTATCGCCGTATCGAGCGTCGTTGTCTCGAGCGCATCATCGACAGTCAGGAAGATGTCGTGCTGACCGTCGGCGGCGGCATCGTGTCCGAGCCCGATACCTACAGCCTGCTCCTGCTCAACTGCTTCACGGTATGGGTCAAGGCCTCACCTGAGGAGCACATGGCGCGGGTAGTCGCGCAAGGGGACCTGCGGCCCATGGCGGGTCACGAGGAGGCGATGGAGGATCTGCGCAACATTCTCACATCCCGAGAGTCGCTTTACGCCAAGGCCGACGTCGTGGTGGACACCTCGGGGCGCACGGTCGAGCAGAGCTTCAATGCGCTGCGACAGGCGATACAAGCGGGCTGATCGGCCTGCCCGTTCAAATCAAGAGGTTTCTTTGCAATGGCTGAGGCTGCTGCTTCACTGGACTCACAGACGCCGGCAGGTGTCACGTTCGACACGCATCCCGACCGGTACCGGCACTGGAAGCTTTCGTTCGAGGGTCCGGTGGCCACGCTCGCCCTGGACGTCGATGAGAACGCGGGCCTGAGACCCGGCTATCAGCTCAAGCTCAACTCCTATGATCTGGGTGTCGACATCGAGCTGCACGATGCGCTGCAGCGCATCCGCTTCGAGCATCCCGAGGTGCGCACGGTCGTGCTCACCAGCGCCAAGGACCGGATCTTCTGCTCCGGCGCCAACATCTTCATGCTGGGCCAGTCGACGCACGCCTGGAAGGTGAATTTATGCAGGTTCACCAATGAGACGCGCAACGGCATGGAGGACTCGAGCCGGCACTCGGGACTGAAGTTCATCGCGGCCTGCAATGGCACGACCGCGGGCGGGGGCTACGAGCTGGCGCTCGCCTGCGATGAGATCCTGCTGGTCGACGATCGCTCCGCCGCGGTCAGCCTGCCCGAAGTTCCGCTGCTCGGAGTGCTGCCGGGAACGGGGGGGCTAACGCGCCTCACGGACAAGCGCAAGGTCCGGCGTGACCATGCCGACCTCTTTTGCACCCTGGTCGAGGGGGTCCGCGCCCCCCGGGCCAGGGAATGGCGCCTGATCGACGATCATGCGAAGCCTCAGCAGTTCAGGGATCTGATCCGTCGGCGCGCGCTTGCGCTCGCGGCTGCGAGCGACCGGCCTCAGAACGCCGAGGGCGTCAGCCTTGATCCGCTGTCGCGCCGCATCGATCCGTCGGGCTATCACTACTCGACCGTGGACGTGCGGATCGACCGCAACGCGCGCACGGCAACCCTGACGGTCCATGCGCCTGCGGCGGCGCAGCCGAAGGCTCTGGAGGAGATCCTGGCGCTCGGGGCACGCTGGTGGCCGCTGACCGTGGCGCGGGAACTCGACGATGCGATTCTGCTGCTGCGCACCAATGAACTCGATGTGGGGACCTGGATCCTCAAGACCCGCGGCGAATCGCCGCAGGTCCTCGCGGCGGACGAGGCGCTGCTCGCCCATCGCAACCACTGGTTCGTGCGCGAGACGATCGGGATGCTGCGTCGGACGCTGGCGCGGCTCGAGGTGAACGCTCGCTCGCTGTTCGCAGTCATCGACGAGGGCTCGTGTTTCGTGGGCACGCTGTTCGAGCTGGCGCTGGCGGCGGACCGCAGCTACATGCTGGCGGACGTGGGCAATGCACAGGCCCCCGGTGTCGTCCTGTCACCGATGAATTTCGGCCCTTACGAGACCGTGGGGGGCGCGGCACGCATCGAGTCGCGTTTCTACGGGGATGCGGCCGCCGTTTCCCGGGCGCGCGATGCCATGGGCCGCCGGCTTGCTGCCGCCGAAGCGATGGACCTCGGCCTGATCACCGTGGCGCCCGATGCGCTCGACTGGCGGGATGAGATCCGGCTCGCCATCGAGGAGCGCACCAGTCTCTCGCCCGATGCATTGACCGGCATGGAAGCGAGCCTGCGCTTCGGCGGACCGGAGACGATGGAGACGCGCATTTTCGGGCGCCTGTCCGCCTGGCAGAACTGGATCTTCATTCGCCCGAATGCCGTCGGCGAGGGTGGGGCGCTCAAGGTCTTCGGCAGCGGCAACCGGCCGCGATTCAACTGGCAGCGGGTCTGAAGCACTCCGCCTCCACCATTCATTCCGAGAACATCATGAGCATCGACTACGCAGAGAAGATTCCGAACAACGTCAATCTGGCCGGTGACAGGACGCTGCAGCGCGCGCTCGAGCACTGGCAGCCGGAGTTCCTGAAGTGGTGGGGCGAGATGGGACCGGAGGGCTCTGGCCGCTTCGAGGTGTACCTGCGCACCGCCGTGAGCGTGGAACCGAGCGGCTGGGCGCATTTCGACTACGTCCGGATGCCGGACTACCGCTGGGGCATCTTCCTCAATCCCGCCGATCCGAACCGCACGATCGGCTTCGGGGATCACAGGGGACAGCCGGCCTGGCAGGAAGTGCCGGGAGAGTATCGGAGCAACCTGCGCCGCATCATCGTCACTCAGGGCGACACCGAGCCTGCCTCCGTCGAGCAGCAGCGCCATCTCGGGCTCACCTGCCCCTCGTTGTACGACCTGCGCAATCTGTTTCAGGTGAACGTCGAGGAGGGACGGCATCTCTGGGCGATGGTCTACCTGCTGCACCGCTATTTCGGCCGGGATGGGCGCGAGGAGGCCGAAGCGCTCCTCGAGCGCCGCTCCGGCGCCGAGGACAACCCCCGCATCCTCGGCGCCTTCAACGAAAAGACGCCGGACTGGCTGTCGTTCTTCATGTTCACGTACTTCACTGACCGCGACGGGAAGTTCCAGCTCTCGGCGCTGGCGGAATCGGCCTTCGACCCGCTGGCGCGCACCACCCGGTTCATGCTGACCGAGGAAGCCCATCACATGTTCGTCGGCGAGTCGGGCGTGGGCCGGGTCATTCAGCGGACCTGCGAGGTGATGGCGCAGAACAGGGTCGAGGACCCTGCCGCCGTACGTTCCTTCGGCGTCATCGATCTGCCGACGATCCAGCGCTACATCAACTTCCACTCGAGCGTCACGCTGGATCTTTTCGGCTCTGATGTCTCCTCGAATGCGGCGACGTTCTACACCACCGGGCTCAAGGGGCGGTACGACGAAGCGAAGCTTGCCGACGATCATGCGCTCAAGGGTGAGACCTACCCGGTGCTCGAGCCGCACGCTGGCGGGCTGGTGAGTCGCGAAGTCCCGGCGCTGAACGCGCTCAATGAGAAGCTGCGCGATGACTTCATGAAGGACTCGGCCGCAGGGGTCGGCCGATGGA
>JAKAFQ010000248.1 GCA_021817875.1 Pseudomonadota bacterium | reverse complement strand
GCGGTCCTGGTCCGAGGCGGGGCCGTTGCGCACGATGAAGGAGAGCGCCCGCTGGATCATGTCGCTGACTTCGACGCCGTCGAGCGCCCCGCGCTCGTGCAGCACGGCGGCCAGCAGCACCGGGAAGGCGGTCTCGTCGAGCTGCACCGCGCCCCAGTAAGGCGAGCCTCCCAGCCACTGATTCTGGTTCCAGTGGCCGTCGGCGCGCTGTGTGGCCCGGAGATAGCGCAGCGTGTCGAGCGCTTCGCGAGTAGCGCCGAAGGCAAGCAGTGCGCCCGCGCACTCGCACAGATCGCGCGGCCAGACGAGGTGGTAGCCCGCGCGCTCGTCCTTGGTGTTGCCCCATGGCACGCTGAGGCTGGCCACCAGGGCGCCGGGGAACGTCTTGTCCTGGTGGGTCCGCAGCACCATGGTCGAAAGTCTGAACTGCTCGCGGCACTCCGCAGGCAACGCGTCCGCATCCGCTGCGCGGCTTGCACAGCTTTCGTGCCAGGCCGTCCAGTCCTGCACCTGGCGCTGCCAACTCGCCTCGAACGGCTCGAACAACGCCGACAGCGCCAACGTCGCGGCCGATTCGGTCCCGCTGCCGAAACCGAGTGCGAGCACGGCCTGGCGCGGCAGCTCGCCCATCAACGCCACGTTGCCCGGACCGGCGCGGTCATACTCCCAGGTCATCGACCCATTGCGCGCAAAGTCCTGCCAGCCATCGCTCGTGCCGACATAGCCGCAACTGGCGCGACCCCACGCATCGCGCTGATCCGCCGCCACCGCCGCGAGCGCCAGCGCGAACGGTCCCTGCTCGGCCCACAGCAGCCGATGGCCACGATGGCCGGCCACCGCCGCGCGGTTGTGCATCCCAGTACCGCCCAGGTGCGGCGCCAGCAGGGCATAAGGCCGCAGGTCCTCGTCACCGGTCAGCTCGACCTCGATGAGCAGCACATCGCGATCGGCCGACGGCACGATGCGCAGCGCGAGTTCGAAGCGCGGGTGCCGGTGCACGATGCGAACCGCCGGAACCCCCGAGTCGGCGAGCGCCACCGTATGGCTCTCCAGACGCTTGACCTCGACCCAGAAACCCCGCCCGTCCGCGACGACGAACCCGAGATCGCGGATCTGAGGAATGTCGATGCGTGGGTAATACACCTCGTTTACGATGCCGCAGCCGATCGTAAACCACAGGCGCGAGGCGCCGAGCGCACAGCCCACGACGTCCTTGGCGCTGCTGCACCATGTGGGAGCCAGTCCCGGCGCGCCAGGCGCCTCGCCCGATCCGGTTTCGGTCATCGATCCGTCCTCCGCCTGCAGTCGTTGAAAGACATCGGCGATTTAAAAAAAATCCCGCAATCCGTTACCATAGCGCATGCTCTGGCTCAAGGTATTCCACATCGTCTTCGTGGTCAGCTGGTTCGCGGGCCTGTTCTACCTGCCGCGGCTGTTCGTCTACCACTGCGAAACCACGGATGCGCCCGGGCTCGAGCGCTTTGCGGTCATGGAGCGGCGGCTGTTCGGCCTGATGAGTCTGGCGGCGGTGCTGGCGGTCATCTGCGGCCTGTCGATGATCGGCGCCGCGCCGGTGTATCTGTCCTTCGGGTGGATGCGCGTCAAGCTCGTGCTGGTGGCGCTGCTCATCGGCTACCACCTGTGGTGTTATGCGCTGATGCGCGCGCTGATCGACGGGCGCAACCGGCACTCCCACCGCTGGTATCGCTTCTTCAACGAAGTGCCCAGCCTGCTGCTCATCGCCATCGTCGCGCTGGTGGTGATCAAACCCTGAGCGCCGTGCCCGCGCGCGCAGCCCCGCGGGCGCTGAGCGCAATGTCCCCGGCGCGTCGCGGCCGGCGCACGTGCACGCGACGCGGACACCCGATCGGCTCACGAAGACTGCCGATCAGCCCTGCCAGATGACCACCTTGTCCCGCCACTGCGTGCGCGCCGGCGGGGCGCTCTGTCCGACCGGCTCCGTGCCCACGTAGAGAAACGCGACGATGGCATCCTGCGCATCGAGACCCAGCGCCGTCTTGGTCGCTTCGTCGTACGCCGCTCCCCCGGTCTTCCACACGGCATTGAAGCCGAGCGCCCGGGCGGCGAGCAGAATATTGCCGGCCGCAGCCCCCGCGGAAAGGAGCTGCTCGATCTGCGGCACCTTGGCAATCGGCTGGCAGACCGCCGCGACCACGATGATGAGGGGCGCGCGCCAGGCTTTCTGCCGCTCGCGCTCCAGGGCCTCGGGGGTCGAGTCCGGGCGTGCCCGCCGCAGCTGCCCGGCGAGCAACTCTCCGAAGCGCTGGCGCGCGGCGCCCTGGATCACGATGAAGCGCCAGGGCCGCAGCCGGCCGTGATCCGGCGCACGCGCGGCGCACTCGAAAAGCAGTGCCAGAGTGCCCTCGTCGGGTCCGGGCTCGGCAAGGGTCTTCGCCGAGCGTCTTTGCAACAACAGGTCGATGGCTTGCATCGGTCCATCATGACACAATCATGCACGGCGGTTGGCCCGGGACGAAACCCGCGGCCCGCTGTGCTATCCTGCCGCTCGAGAGCCCGGTGCGGGCTCGTGCCCGCCCGCGCGCCGCTGCGCGACTCGCCCGCCGCGAGTGCGCGCGGGCTCAATTCGAGGCTCTTCATGCACACCGAGACCCTGCAAGCGCTCAGAGACTCCATCCGCGCGATCCCCGATTACCCGAAGCCCGGAATCCTGTTCCGGGACATCACCACACTGCTCGGCGACGCGCCAACATTCCGGCTCGCCGTGGAGGAGCTGGCGCGACCATGGACCGATGCCGGCGTCGAGCGGGTGGCGGGCATCGAGGCACGCGGGTTCATCCTCGGCGGCGCCGTGGCCCACCGGCTCGCCGCCGGATTCGTGCCCATCCGCAAGAAGGGCAAACTGCCGCACGAGACGGTGCGCGTGGCCTATTCCCTGGAATACGGTCTCGATGAGATCGAGATGCACCGCGACGCCGTTGCGCCGGGCGAGCGCATCATCCTGATCGATGACCTGATCGCCACCGGCGGCACGGCCGAGGCAGCGGTGAAGCTGCTGCGCGCTCTCGGAGCGGAAATTCTCGCCGCCTGTTTCGTGATCGACCTGCCCGACCTCGGCGGTGCGAGCCGGCTGGAGGCGCTCGGCGTGCCGGTGCGCACCCTTGTCGCTTTTCAGGGACAGTGATCCGGACCAAAGATTACGTTCTGGTCATTCAAGGCTTCAGCGGCATTCTTCCTGGGATAATGCGCCCCGTTCCGGCGCAGTGCGGCCGGGCATTTCTCAAACCGCTCAATACTCTCTAGTGGAGATGTCGATGTTCAAGAAGCTCGTCCCCGTCCTCGGCGCGCTGCTGGTTGCCGGCTCGCTGGCCGTTGCCCCCGTCGCAGCTGTGGCCGCCCCGGCCAAGGCGCCCGCCCACAAGGCGGTGCAGCACAAGGCCGCGGCAAAGACCACCCACAAGGTGATGCACAAGAAGTGGCACAAGAAGGCCACCCACAAGATGATGCACAAGAAGTGGCACAAGAAGGCCGCCCACAAGATGATGCACAAGAAGGCGGCTCACAAGATGGCGATGAAGCACACGGCCAAGAAGGCCAAGAAATAAGGCCTGTCCGGTCTTCTCAGGCTGGATGCCCCAAGAGCCCCGCCCCGTGCGGGGCTCTTTCGTTTCAGGCACTGCCACTACAATCGAGTCCATGCAGCCGCTGACCCAGGTGCTGATCCTCCTTGCCGCAGCAGTCCTGCTGGTGACCGTTGCGCGCCGGCTCGGCCTGCCGACCGCGGTGCCCTATCTGCTGGTGGGTCTGGCCTGCGGCCCTCATGCGCTCGCGGTCGTGAGCGGCTCTGCCACGGTGCGCCTGCTCGCCGAGCTCGGGGTCGCCTTCCTGCTGTTCACCCTCGGACTGGACTTCGCCCTGCCCCGGCTGATCGCCATGCGCCGCGAGGTCTTCGGCCTCGGCGCCTCGCAGGTCATCGCCACCACCGCGCTGTTCGCGGTGCTCGCGCGCCTCGCCGGCATGACCTGGCCCGCCGCCGTGGTCTGCGGCGGCGCGATTTCCATGAGCTCCACCGCCATTCTGCTGCACCAGCTCACCGAACGCGCAGAGCTGAACCGCACCCACGGCCGCCTGGCCTTCGCCATGCTGCTGTTTCAGGACCTGGCCTTCGTGCCCTTCCTGGCGCTCGCCTCGGCGCTGGGGCCGGGGGGGAATCATCTGGGGTTGCGCGATGCGCTGCTCGCGGCGCTCGCCGGCGCGGTCGCTATCGCGGCGGTGCTCGCGGCGGGACGCTGGCTGCTGCGGCCACTTTTTCACGAGATCGCCCACAGCCGGCTGCGCGAGCTGTTCACCCTGGCGGCCCTGCTGGTGGTGCTCGCGGCGGCCTGGACCTCGCAGCTGGTGCATCTGTCGGCCGGGCTCGGCGCGTTTCTGGCCGGGATGATGCTGGCCGAGACCGAATACCGCCACCAGCTCGAATCGGCGATCCGGCCGTTTCGCGACATCCTGCTGGGCCTGTTCTTCGCATCGGTCGGGATGCTGCTCGATGTGCGCCAGATCGGCAGCGAGTTCGGCCGGGTCCTCGCCTTTCTCGCAGCCATCGTCATCCTGAAGGCCGCCGTTGCGGCACTGGTGACCCGCCCATTTGCGCACTCGTCGTTCAAAGCGATTCGCACCGGCATCGTCATCTGCATCGGCGGGGAATTCGGCGTGGCGCTCGGCAGCGTCGCGGTCGCGCGCGGACTGATTCCCGCGCCTCTGGGCCAGCCGCTGCTGCTCTCGCTGGTGTTGTCGATGGTCTTGAGTCCGCTGCTGCTCAATCACAACAAACGGATCGCCCGGTGGCTGCTGCGCCAGGACGGGCCACCGCGCACCGCGTTCGAGCGCGAGAGCGCCGCGACAAGCGAGATCGGGCAGCGCGCGCACGTGATCCTCTGCGGCTTCGGCCGGGTCGGCCAGAACGTGGCCCGGGTGCTCGAATCGCAGGGATTCGAATACATCGCGCTTGACCTGGACCCGGCGCGCATCGCCGCGGCGCGCCAGGCGGGCGATCCGGTGATGTTCGGGGATTCCGCCGACGAGCAGATCCTGGAGCGGGCGGGGCTGCAGACCGCGACCGCGGTCGTCATCAGTTTCTCCGACCCGGCGACCGCCGTCGGCATCCTGCGCACGGTGCGCAGCCAGCGCCTGGATGTCCCGGTGCTCGTGCGCACCCAGGACGACACAGCGATCAACGAGCTGAAGCAGGCCGGCGCCACGGACGTCGTTCCCGAGACCTTCGAGGCGAGCCTGATGCTCGTGTCCCACGTGCTGATGCTGTTGCACGTACCGGTGTCACGCGTCGTACGCACCATCGGCGACATCCGCAATCACCGCTACTCGGTGCTGAGAAACATCGTGCGCCGCGCAGATGCCCGGCCGCTCGACGAATCCCACGAGCCTCGGGAGGAGACCCGCTCGGTGGTCGTCCCGCCGCAGGCCTGGGCGGTGGGACGGACGCTGCGCGAGGTGCGTGCCCGCGGTGCGGCGGTCGCCTTCACCGGAGTGCGCCGCCGCGGCATCCTCGGTCGCGAGCCCTCGGGGGACACGGTGCTTCGAGACGGCGACGTCGTGGTGCTCTATGGGGTCCCGGAAGACCTGCAGCGGACCGAGAGCATCCTGCTCGCCGGATGATCCGGTTACAATCCCGCGCCCGTGAGCCGAACCGACATCCAATTCCCCCCCGAGCACGCCGCGCTCAGAGAAGACGTCCATGCCCTGGGCGAGCTGATCGGAGAGATCCTGCGCGAGCAGGGCGGACAGCCGCTGTTCGAGCTGGTCGAGCTCGACCGCCGGGCGGCCATCGGCCGCCGCGAGGGCGACGAACAGGCCCGTCTCGAGCTCGCCGCCTCCGTGAAAGACCGCCCGCCCGAGCTGGCGCGCGATCTGGTGCGGGCGTTCTCCATGTGGTTCCGCACGGTGAATCTCGCGGAAAAGGTCCACCGGGTCCGCCGCCGCCGGGAATACTTCCGCGGCAGCGCGCATCCGCAGCCCGGCGGCGTCGAAAGCGCGGTCGCGCAGTTGAAGTCCCAGGGTCTGGCGCTCGAGGAGGTCCTGGCGCTCGTGGCCGACCTGCGCATCGAGCCGGTATTCGCCGCGCACGCCCTGACGGCCACCCGCCGGACGCTGCTGCGCAAACAGCTGCGGGTGGCCGACCGTCTGCTCGCCATCCACCCGGGGCTGACGCCTCAGGAGCAGCGCAATGTCTGGAGCGCCATCCGCTTCGAGATCACCACCGCATGGCAGACCGAGGATGTGCCGCACCGGCAGCTCACCGTGGGCGACGAGCGCAAGCAGATTCTGTTCTACCTGATCGAGATCCTCTACCGGGTGGTGCCGGTGTTCTACGAGGAAATCGCCCACGCCATCGGCAAGCTCTATGCGGTGCCCGCCGACTCGATCGAGCTGCCGTGCATCCTGCGCTTCGGCTCCTGGGTCGGCGGCGACATGGACAGCAACCCCGACGTGCACGCCAAGACCGTGCGCGAGACGTTTGCGCGCAACCAGCAGGTCATCCTCGACGCCTACATCGCGGAATGCCAGAGCCT
>JAKAFQ010000247.1 GCA_021817875.1 Pseudomonadota bacterium | reverse complement strand
AACGCCATCCGCGTGAAACCGTGCATGGCGAGCAGATCGGCGGCCGTGTCCTTCCCGCATCCCTTGAGTCCCAAAAGCCCTATTAGCATCGCTTCATTTTTCCGCCGGGCCTTTCGGCGCGGCGCTCCTCCTGAAATTTAGTGCCCACTTCCTGTAGGCACTGAAGCGGCTCAAATTTTCCGAATGGCGAGCTTCACTTCGTTCATCGGAAAGACCCCGAGATAGCGCGAGTCGAAGCTCCCCGGCACGCGGGTCGAGCCGAGATAGACGTACCCGGCCGGGATGCGATTGGGCAGCGGGACGGCGAAGACCGGCCGGCCCGACGGGTCGCGGGTGAGGATCCGACCGGCGAAGAAGCACTTCGGGCCACCGCTCGGGCATATATGCACCTCGCGGTGCGTGACCTCGATGCGATCCCCCGGCAGGCCAAAGACGTGCTTACATATAAAAGAGTCGTTCGGCAGGTAGTGCCGACCGGCCGCCCAGATCGGCTGGTGATAGACCGCGCAGACCGTCTGGCCTCGCGTCAGCGGAAAGCTGATCGGTCGCGTCTCGTACCAGCCCTCCGGCAGCGAAGGGCTCGACATGTAGGTGATCCCTTCCGGGAAGTGATTCTCGAACGCGAGCGCGACCGTAGCCGCAATGGCCCACAGGGCGACGCTCAGGGCAAACTTCGTGCGCGATCTCATGGGACGATCGATTGCGATTTCACGTCCGCCCCGGAGCGAATCATCTGGCTGAGCGGGCTACTCGGGCTCGCTGTGACGGGTGGTACCATCGTGCTAGGGCCGAGGGCAGGAGGTTTGACCGCAGTGGTGGTCGGTACCTTCGTGGGGAGACCGAGCTCCTTCAGCACCTGGTCAGTGATATCCCGCGTCTGCCCCTGTACGACGGCCTGGCTCAACACCACCAGCGTCCCAGGGCCCGCGGCGTGTTCGATCGCCGCGTGCAAGCGCTTCGAGACGTACGAAAGCATAGGGGCGACAGCGCCAGCCCCACCCTGCCCCATCAACTTCATCGCCTGCGCACGTTCGGCGTTCTCGTACTTCAGCACGTCGAACGTCACCACGCGCACTTGCGGTCGCGTCAGAATACCGCTCGTCTTCAGAGCCACGAGTGTAATTCCGGCCGCAACGACAGCGATCGCGAGCACCTGGATCAGGATGCCGGCCCAGCCCGTCGACCCCTCTGGTGGCCCGCTGTCCGGGCTCGCAGCCTCACCCGAGCCGCTCTCGGCCGCCTCGCCGCCTTCAAGCGGTGCCGCCTCAGGCTCGATCGCCTCTGCGCGCACATCCGGGTCGGGCGACTCTTTGCGCAGCGCTCGCGCCATCACATCCCTCTCCCCAGGCGCCTGAGTACGGGCGCGACGAGATGAACTCGGCTGCGCCGCGCCCGCGCCTGCGGCAGAACGCACCGGGGCGGACGTACCAAAGGGGCGCCGTCGCGCATCAAGCGCTCCTGCCCCTCCGGAGAGCGTCATGCCGTCGAACTCGTCCATCGATGGCATCAGGCTGCCTCCTTCTTACCGTGCATCGCTTCGTGATCTGCCCGTGCGAGCGTGTCGATAGCCTCCGCCAACGTCTTGCCCTCTCGCTGCAGCGCATCGAGCCGCGCGATATCCTTCGCATTACTCGTGAACGTGTAGTACGACCAGCGATCTACCACGAACTTGTAAAGTCCCATCCCTGTCTCGGAGCGCACGAACACTTCCGAGTAGTCCTTATCCTTCGAGGTGTGCACCGATCCGATCAGATCGATCATGTGCTCCGATCCCATCAGCAGCTTATGGTCGACTGCGTGCTGGAGGGATTCGCTCTTCTGCGCCAATACCAACTGCCAGGCTGCATTGCTGATGACTGCCTGTGCCGCCTCGGAGCGTTGGTAATCCCGGAAGTCTTGCGTTGCCACCCCCACCACACCGTTGTATTTGCGGGCACGACGAAACGCGCTCTCAATGAAGCGTCCAGTCCGAATCCCCGCTATCAGTTCCCACGCTTCATCGACTAACAGACATTTTGGGACGGCTCGATCGGACAAATACATCTCCGTGGTGATCTGAAACATCACGAGCTGCAGAATGACGGCCTGCAGGACAGGGTCATTCTTCAACTCCTCGAGCTCAACGACGACGAACGGATTGGTGAAGGAAACCGTGCGCGGCCCTGTGAACCATTTCCGATACTGGCCGGTCGTAAATTGCTCGAGCTGCAGCGCGAGATCCTTGCCCCTGTTCTTCCCGTCATCGAATTCGTAGAGCCAGCGGGACACGTCCGAGATCTCCGTGGCCTCGCGTTTCTCGAGCCAGCTCTCGCGGATCGCCTTAGCGATCAGCTTGTACTCGAACGCGGGAGTCTGGGCTTCGGGCGTCAGCGGGTACGCCATCAGGCGCACAAGGTCCTGCAGCATCGGCAGCAGTTCGTTGAGGTCGTCTTCCGTCCTCATCCCCGAGAACGGATTTACGCTCATCGGGCGATCGTTGCTGAACACGATGTTCTCTCCGCCCATGATCTCGCAGAAACGGAAATAGGACCGGCCGACGTCGATCACCCGCGCTATTCCCCTTTTCGAGAGGAAGTCGCACACAAGTTCGTTCGCGATGAAGCTCTTGCCACTACCAGACTGCGCGGTGATCGTGAAGTTGTAGTTCGAGCCCGTCTGCATCAGATCGATCGAGGCCAGTCGACCTTTGCGCGAGATCAGCAGCGGGCCGCCAAGTGATGGCCCAGTGCCCTGCCAGTCTCCCTGCAGCATGACCATGCTCGCGGCATTGACGGAGGTCATCATCCATGCGCGCTGCAGGCCGTGATTCGGCGGGTCCATCGCTGGGGCGTACTGCAGAGGGAGCGAGGCGAGGAACACCGGCAGCGCGATATAGGGTTCCTCAGAGAACCGAAAACCTGCGTTGCGCCACAGACCTTTGACATACTCCGTTTGCGCCTTGATTTCCGAACGATTGCAGTAGATGTTCACGCCCGCGTAAGCGCGCACCATCTTATGGCCCTTCGGAATCTCCTCGAGCACCGCCTCGACGTCCGCCTTGCGATCGCTCAGGTGCGACATCATCGACCGAAACCACTGGCCGCCGGCGTTCGCCTGGCGTGTGAGCGCAGCGCGCTTCAAGCCCAAGGATTCCTGCGCCTTGTCGCTGTCGAGTACGTGAATGGTGGTGTAGGCCCAGTAGGGGCAGGAGATCCGCTCATCAGTAGTCGGCTTGCCGAGCACCCTTTCCATCAGTGGAAGCGCGAGCTCCCGCGGCGCGGCATCGGCGGTGAGGCAACGCACGAATACTTCAGGCACATCCGCCCCGCCGGAGAAGCCGAGCACCCCGGCATTATCGACCGTCACCCGGGACGTCCGATCGATCAGATCGAGGTGCATCGGCACTTGCGGCTGCGAGGTCTGGACCCGCTCATCTGGGGTAAGGTGGGGATTGAGCAACTCGCGCAGCAGGAACCGAAGTTCCTCTTCGGGAATATTCCACGCCTGGATCTGGCCGGCCTTTAGCGCGCCGGTCATTGTGTTGCGCAGATCCTCCATTTGCGCCATGAATGCGCTGATCTCGTCCGAATCGGTGGGGTCGCCTTTGAAGGGAACCCGCACCGAGAGGTACCATTGCAGCAGGCGCGGGTGTAGCCGCGAACGCAACAGCATCGACGGGCCGGTCGCCGTGTCGAGCATGAACTCGCGCCGGCGTCGCACGACTTGTTGCAACAGCGGGTTCTCATTCGACATCCGGGACGCGGCCCACTGGTCGAGAAAGCCCCGGATCTGGGGACTCGATATCAGACCGAACTGCAGCACCGTGTCCGGGGGACACGCGTTGATCGCCGCCTCGATCTGCGCCTCAGCGTCAAGCCCCGCCACCAACATAGGGTTCAGGCCTAGCACGAAGCCGCTCGCAAAGCGCTCACCGTCGTCGAGGGTGACGAAGCAGTGACCATCGACGTCCCGATACGAGAGTAGCCGGCTGAGACTGTCTCGATCCGAGAGCGCTCGCGCCGCACTAATCGTGAGCGGAGTCGCATCTGGCGGGTCTGGGGAGACCCACTGGCGGAATTCTTTGAGTACTGCACTGATGGCCACGTCGGCTCCTTTTCGCCTTACGGAGTCAGGCTTTCTTTCGGCTGGGTGATGCCGTTGACGGTCTTGTCCTTGTTTCCTGAGGAGGGCTTCGGTGGCGCTCCCCCCGGCACGTTGAGCGCAGTCGCCGTTTGGCTCTTGCCGCCGAACGATTCTCCGGGCGGGAGGGGCCCATAGAGCCCAGGGCTCGCCGCGCCAGTGTCATGCAGCGCGCCGTAACTCCACTCGCCCGGCGTCGAGAAGTACACGTACTGCCCGGAGTGCATGTTTCCGTTGGCGTCCACGAATGGGGCGATCCATACCCGATACACTCGTGGCTCGCGAAAGATGGGCTCCCCAACCTGCCCAGGCTCGGCATATCCGCTCGGCGCCGACCAATCAGGGCCGGCTGAGGGTGCCGACTGCGCCGACCCCTTCGGCAGCCACTGCCCCGCAAGATCTGGGTCGGCCTCGCGTGCGTCCTGATACACCTGGGTCACGGACTGACAGCCCGGACCCTTCTGCAGCGGGCACTCCGGCCCGACTGTCGCACAACCGGCCAGCCCGGCCAGCGCCAAAAACGGAAGGGACAATCTGATGAAGCGCACCATGCTAGGTACCCCGTGAAAGACTCGTCTTCGTCGTCACGCCTTGAACGTGACCCCACTCCAGCGGAACGTTCGACGTGAACACCGCCGTGGCCAGCCGCCCTCCGGCCACCCGAATTACAGGAAAGATGCTCTCGGCCTGTTGGAGGTAAAATTGAGCAAGCTGACTCGACGCGGTGGCCGCGCCCGAGAGTCCGGCGGCCTTTACCGCAGCCGATCCGGTGATCGTCGACATCGTCCCGATCGCACTCGAGGTCGTCATGCCCTGCGCGCCGCCGAACGCATTGGCAAGACCCTGGGCAAAGCCCGCGAGCAGTGCCTTGCCAATCTTGGCCCCCTGTCGATCAATGACCCGGCCGCGCAAGCCCAGCATGCTGTCCGAATCCACGACATAGCCCCGCACGGGCTGAGAGAGCACGAGCTTGCGATGTCGATCAACGCACGAGAGCTCCGCCAGGCGAATATAGACGCGCTCGGAAGAAAGACTGCCGTAGGCAGACCCCAGCATGAAGCAGGAGCGAAGCCGAAAGTGCGCCGAGCCGGGCAGCACCGCGTTGTCCTGCACCCGCAGCAGCACCGGCTCCGGGTTCGAGCGGGTCTGAGAACTCGTACCCGCATCGACACCGTTCAGCAGCGCTACCTTCACGAACGAGCCGGTGAGCAGGATCCCCGTTCCGGAGGGCGTGTTCGCCACACTCGCCGTCTTCAGCGCCTTCGTCTTGCGCCCGGCGGGCTCTCCGCTCCCAGTCACATTGGCATCCGCCAGCGGCTTGGGAGCGAACACGTACGGCCCTTCCGGAGCCGCCTGCCCTCCGGCACCGCTCTCAAGTGGCGGCGCATTCATCGGGGGGGCCTGGCTTGCAGAGCCGGAGTCCCCGGATACCGAAGAACTCGACGGCACCGGCGGGGGCGGAGGGGGCGGAGGGGGCAACTCCGCTCCACTACCACTCGCACCGCTTGAGGGAGGCGGCGCACTGTTTCGAGCCGCGGCGAGGTTCTGCTGGATCTGGGACAGCTCCGTCTTAAGCCCGGTCACCGTCGCCTGCAGGCTCTCGTTCTGATCCTTCAGCGACTGAATCTGCGTCTGGGACTGCGCCTCCCAGGAGCGCTGGGCCATGCCGGTCGGAGTCAGATTGATCGCCGGCGCTTCGGCTTTCTTCGGTGGCGGAAGCGTCGCCTTCTTCGACATCGACGTGATGACGATGATCAAGAACACCACCGACCCAACAAGAACATACACCCAGCGTCGGCTGACGTTCTTCTTACCGGGCACGGCGAACACGCCGTTCTTCGCCTTCAGCGAGAGACCTAGGCGCGACGCCCCTGTCTTGGCGTTCTTGTCCTCAGCCACGGTCGGCTCCTTCGAGGATGTAGAGCAGCGGGCTGTGAGTGGCATCAACCACCTCCCCGCTCAGCAGGATCGCCGCCATACCGGTGTGGTAGAACTCAGGCGCTCCGACCACAGCTGCCTGTCCATGCACGCTGATGAGGGTGTACACGAGGATTCTGTGCCCGGATCCGTCACTCCAACTTGCCCGCGGCACGATATTGAATTTGTCGAAATGGACCGCCGGCGGCAGTCGCGTCGGGAAGAAGGCATCAGGGACCTCTCCCATCACGACACTGCGCAGAAGAGTGATATCCGCATGATGTGGGCTTCCCCCGTCGCCACCTGAAGGGGCCGGCTTCCAGCTCTTGCGCGGAGGGTGCACCCCTCGCGCATGGTAAGTCACGCCCGGGACGTTGCGTGGAGCGAGCAGGTAACTCTCGACCTGATGTCCTGCCAGCTCCACGACCATCTCGAATGGCTTGTTCGCCCCGGGTACGAACTGGACGAGTACCTGACGATTGCCGTCAAGGTAGACCGGGGAGCCCAGTACCGGAGCGTCAGCGGGAAAAATCGGCCCTTTCACTACGGCAGCCGG
>JAKAFQ010000246.1 GCA_021817875.1 Pseudomonadota bacterium | reverse complement strand
GAAGCACGCCTCCCGTGGTCTCGGGCACGCGCAGGATGCCCTGCGGCATCAGGGGCTCTCGGGTGGGATCAATATTCGGTTGAATCACCCGGAGTGAGGGCTATGGCCATCGTCGTGTAGATTCGCACCCACAAAAGACGAGGAGCGCCTACCTGTGACTGCGGAAGTGGCGATCATGAACCAGCATGCGCTGATCTTTGCCGCCGACAGTGCCACCACGGTCACCCATTGGATCAAGGGCAAACAGGAAGTCCGGTACTTCAAAGGGGCAAATAAGCTATTCCAGCTTTCTGACGTTCACCCCGTTGGCCTCATGATCTTTGGTTCAGCGGGACTCCATTCCGTGCCTTGGGAGATCATCGTCAAGGATTTCCGGGCTCATCTCGGAACGGAGTCCTCGGACTCCATATCTGGCTACCGAGAGCGATTTTTCCGCTTCGTTGAGGGGCACTCTGCGCTTTTCCCAGACGAGATGAAGCAGCGACTGTTTCTGGAGAATGCAACGATGGCTGCATTTTTCAATGCGCGCATGCTCAAGGAAGACGAGTCGGTCAAGCAAGCGGAGGGCCAAGATCAGGTGAACTGCTACCTTAATAAGCTGACCGAACTTGAGGCAGACGTTGCACGCTTGGAGGTCCCCGTACCGTTGACACCGGAGGATATAGAAGCCGCGGTAGCCGCACACGCTGTTGAGATCACCAGGAGGATTCGCGAAGAAATTGGACCTGAGTACGTGATTGATCTTGGGTCCGCCCCGCGGCTCGCAGATGTCTCAATCAGGGCGGCCATGAAGCGCCACGACCTTTTTCTCGGCGAGTCCGGAATCGTGATCGGCGGCTACGGACAGAAGGACTACTTCCCCTCATTTGAGGCGTACAAGTGCAGGGGCTTCCTGGAGAGGCACTTCATTGCAATACCCGAGGAAAATCCCGCCACGATCACTAACGAGATTCCGGCAATCATTAGGCCATTCGCCACGACCAGTATGATCAACACATTTCGTCTCGGTATCAGCCCGGACGTCCATCAGAATGTTGACGATGCAACTCGCAAATGCCTAACAGATTTCGCCGCAAGAATCGCCGAACGAATTGAACATGAGGGCGATATTCCAGGGATTGAACAAATGGTTGAAGATGCTCTTCAAGAGCACCGGAAGGAATGGTTCTCGCAGTCGTTCAGCAGTCACCATTCTCCGATGGCGCGAGTAATTGCGTCACTACCCGTAGCAGAAATGGCCGCTCTCGCAAAGAGCCTGATAGAGCTTCAGTCCCTAAAGGAACGAGTCACTAAACCAAGTGAGTCTGTCGGGGGTCCGATTGATGTGGCGGCCATCAGCAAGCATGATGGCTTTATTTGGATCGAGCGCAAACATTACTTCCGGCCAGAGCTAAACCCCAGATTCTTTACGAGACGGTACGGGGCCACGCATTAACGGAGGCGCTGATTATGAAGAGCAACGTTAAGTACAGTGATATGTACAACATCGCCGCTGAGGCGCATGAGACTTTAGATCTGAAAACGTCGGAGGTTTACGTCGCCAAGAAGCCCGACGCGTTAACGCACTACGAAGAGCTTCTTCGCGAACTTGAGAAACGCCCAGTCAACGAAAATACGGAGATCTTGGAGGAGTAGGCTGTCGCAAGATCCACGAACCGGTCGCCATCATCGACGTGGTGCTCCGTCCCATCGTTCCTGGGTCAGCGTGAACCAGCATTGGGACAGTGAAGTCGTTATGGACTTCCTGGGCGCCCAGTCGCTAGGCGCGGCGAATATCGTCAGCGGTCTCGGGCACGCGCAGGATGCCCTGCGGCATCAGGGGCTCTCGGGTGGGATCAATATTCGGTTGAATCACCCGGAGTGAGGTGCGCTGCGTGACGCAAGGATGCGTCAAGTCCTCGGTTCCGGCTAGAATCGCCCGCCAAGACCGAAAGCCCTTGGGGTGTCCTTGAGTTCGAACGAAGAGAAGCGACGAAAGGAACGGCCAACCGTTTTTTACGTCGAACTGTTCAAGTTCTTGCGGACCGCAGTGATTGCCGGTGCGTGGCTCGGAGCTGCGTACTGCCTCGTCTTGATCGCTCGGGCCTTCGCTGGGCAAGCGACCACAGCGAAGATCATGGTCGCGCTGGCAGTGAGAGCGTACGCGCATCTCGGCACCGCGAAGTTTGCATGGCTCATCACAGGTGGCAGTATCGGCTATGCGTTACTCGAGCGCCGGGAGCGTCGCCGCAAGACGGAGAAATTGAGCCAGAGAAATCGGGAGCTTGAACTGCGACTAGATCCGACCCGCTCATCGAGCGGACTACTGCCCAACGGAGACACGCGGGAGGACGACAAATGAGTTCATATATCCAGTCCTTGGCGCCAAGCGCACTCATTGGCCTGATTGCCGCAGTGCTGATTCTTGTATGGTTCTACACCCTCTGGCAACGCTTCGTCGTCGATCAGACGCGACAGCGTCTATTCGAGCTGCGCGACCAGTGGTTTGATACCTGTGCTGATGCGGAAGCGTTGCAGACCCGTGGAGCTCGGTTCGTCCGGGAAGTGCTGAACGGCGAAATTCGCTTCGCGCACAAAATGACGCTGCCGAGCGCTCTTGTGTACCTACTGGCCGGCAGGAACCTGAACGTGGAAAGGACGATTGCGGAGGCGATGGCCTCCGCCATGGAGACGTTGGATCCGAGCCTGCGGTCTGCCGCGCAGTCAGTTCTTCGATCCGCCTCTTGGCATGTCACGAGCGCCGTGATCCGACGGTCATTGATCGCGATCATGATGATTCCGGTAGCCGCCGTTGCGGCCACCATAGCGTTCGTCGTATCCGCGCCCTCGGGCGTCCTGCAGCACAATGTGAATCGCGACTTCAATAGTGTCCTGAAGTCCGAATTGGCGCTCGCCGCCGCAGGAGATCGAGGGATCTCCGATCTCCTTGCTGCGGCTTGCTGACCAGTGTCGCGGTAAGCCATTCAGGGCGGAGAATCAGGGTCGGGGCCGTAGGGACTCGGCGAGCGCCCCGAGCCGGAGAGATAGCTCGCTGGCCTGAGTTCGCTGCCGATCAGCGAGGCGGCGCTGAGACTGTAAGACCTTAACCGCCGCCTGAAGGTCGGCGGCGTCCCCACCGGCGATTCCGGCCTTGAGGAGACGGAGACAGGCCGCCCGCTCGCGGGGATCGAGGCCGTACCCGCACGCCAGGTGCCGCAGGCACTCGCTGATGTCAGAGAGCGCGGCGGCACCGTCCATTGGTGCCGCCGGCTCCTGTCCCCTGCCGCCGTCCAGTTCGCTCATAGCACCGGCGCGAACGCCTTCCGGTTCCTCCCGCGCCAGGAGGCCAACGCCAGCCTGTAACCCAGCGAGAACGCATTCCCGTCCCGGTCGCGGTCGGCCCAGAAGGCGAGCCGGTGGTCGGTCAGATAGTCCGCCAGTTCCGCGGTGACCTCGGGCAAGTCGATGGTGCCTGTGATTTCGGTTTTGAGCCGCCCGTTGTTGTACCGGTCGAATTTTTCGGCCGCACCGAAGTACAGATTGCGCACAACGTACACGGCACTGTACGCCTGCTTGCTGTCGAGCCATTGCCGCAGCAATTCCAGCGAGTCGCGCTGCCGGTTGATCACCCATAACATGACCAATTCGCGGCCCTGTTCCTGAGCAGCGGCGGCTAAGAGCCCGCCGTGTTCAATGAGCGTGGCAGTCGCGCGCGCTGCAGTGTTAATCACCACTGGCAGGTCCGTGCGCGCGCCGATGGTATTGATGAGCCGCACGTAGCCATCTTCGTTGTCAAGATTGCAGACCTCGGCGTGCACGCCCGCCGAGTCATGAATGGCCTTGTACACGTCCGGGTTGCTGTCGTCAGACTCGATGTAGCAGACCTCATTGGGCTCCGGTGACGGGGTCGCTGCGGGGTCGAGTATCGGGGTGCGTAGGCAGTCTACCAGGGCATGGGATGAGAGGCTCTTGCCCACCCCACCCTTGCCTCCACCCACGACGTAAATGGCGCTGTTGCGGGTTGCGTTGTTCATAGTGTGTCTCTCTCAAAGGTTTTCGTTGTCGGGGATGATCGGAAACGTAGAACGGTCCGTTACGGTCCCGGTAGCCGGGGTCGTCGCGGAGGGTGTAGTGGCCGCAGCTTCCGGCTCCCCGCCGCGTGGCGGCGGTGCTGGTGTCTCGTTATCGGCGGCGGTGCCCGGAGCGGGCTTGCGTTTCCGTGCCCGTGAGCGACCCTGGGCCGGGGGCTGTGCCGAGCCGCCGCAGACCTCGGTGATCGTCTTGGGCCTGACCTGTAGGTTGCCCGAAGCGGCCAGCGCGGCGGCGATTTGCCGGACTGAATAGCCGTCTCGTAGCATGGCCGTGATCTCCGGGCGCAGCGCCTCCAGCACGTTGCGTTTCCGGAGCCGTTCGCCTTCGCCAGGCCGCTCTGTTTCGCGCAGCTTCGTGAGCGCCGCACGGCATGCCGGGAGAACCGTGCCGGCGTCGTAAGTCTGGCTCTTGGTCATTTCGCGATCCTCGTAACGTCCCCGGTTCTGGGGTGGTTCTGGGGTCTGTACTCTCCATTCCCCGTTGCCCGTTGCGGGTGGGGTGTCGGGGTGCGTAAGCACCCTGACCAAGGTGGGGAGACCGGGCCGCGAGAAGGCGCAGCCGCCGAGTGGGGCACCGGGGTGTCGGGCGAAGCCTGACCAAGGTGGCGGTGGTAGCGCACGGGGAAGGCGCCTGCGGCGCCGCCCCGTGTAGCTACACCGCCCTACCTTGTACCGATCTGTCTGACGCAGTTCTTACGAATCCGGCTCTTTGCACGCCGGCCGAGGAATGGAGCATGGATAGACGTACCCACATGCTGCGCATCCGGGTCACGGTCGACGAGCACCGCGCGATTCAGTCCGCTGCGCTGGCGGCCGGTCTTTCTACCTCCGCATGGCTGCGCCGCGTAGGTGCTGTGCGCGATCCCCGGATCGCCGCGCTGCGCGAGCTCCGCGGTGAACTCGGACGCCAGGGCGGGCTCTTGAAGCTCGTCATGGGCGGCGGGCGCAGCGTCGACGAGTTGCGTGAGGCGCTGGCGGCGCACAGCCGCATTGTGGCAATGGTTGACGAGGCGCTGCGTCGTGCTGGCTAAGGTGGTCAAGGCGACTGGCGCTGCTCATATCGGCGAGGCCGTGCGCTATATCGCGCGGGATCGACCTGATCAGGCCGGTGAACCGCGCCCCGAAATGTGGGTCCACGGCGTCGATTGCCCCCTCGATTCGCGGGCCGATCGAGAAACCGCTATCGACATCCTGCGCACCACTGCTCGCGCGAGTGGGCGGCGGCCGAAGCCGTACCATGTGGTGATTACCTGGCAGACTGGGGAACACCCGACGCAGGAGCAGGCCGCGCAGGCGGCCGCGCATGTGATGGACAAGCTGGGCTTCGGCGGCTGCCCTGTCGTGGCCGCGCTGCACCGCGACACTGACAATCACCATCTGCACCTCGTGACGTGTCGCGTGGATGAATCCAGCCGTATCCATGCAGTCCCGCATCGCGACTATCTGTTACTCGATCACGCGATGCGCGAACTCGAGATTGAGCAAGGGTGGGCGCGCGCAAACGGACCGTGGATCACCGTCGACACGCCGTCCGGCCCTCAGATCGTGCGAATGAGCCGCCGGGAGCGCGCCGCGCGCGGGCTGCTGAAGGATCGTGGTGAGCGATCCACTCCGAGTCCGGATGCCGCTCAGATTGAGGCGGCGGCCGGCGACATTTCATTTGAGTCATGGGTGGCCGGGACGCCGAGCGCGGCGTTGCGCGCCGCCGTGGAGCGCGAGGGCGCGACGTGGGGGGACGCACACCGCGCGCTCGCTGCATTCGGGTGCGCGCTCGAGCGCAAGGGTTCCGGCCTCATCGTGACTACCACGGTATCCACAGTCGGCGCCGCGCCGCGCGTGCTCGCCGCGAAGGCGAGCACACTCGGCCGGTGGGCGAGCAAGTCTGCGCTTGAGCGGCGGCTGGGGGAGTTCGTCCCGCAGATTGAGCCACTTCCAGCGGCCGATCCAGCCAGGACCTATGAGGCAGCGGTGATTACCGCCCGGGTGGACCTCGGCAGCGAAGCCCCGCCGCGTGGCGAGGAGTCCGCGCGGCCGGCCGGCCGTGAGGCCGGCACGGAACCCGGCCGGCAGCGGGGAGCGGCGGACCGTGAGCAATCCCGCCAGCACGATGCTCATGGCTCCCATGGGCAGGGTCATCAGCAACAGGATCACAGTGGGGCTGGACAGCAGCGCGGTAAGCGCGACCAGGACGACCGTGCCCGACGGCGCGCTGAACGGCAGGCCGAACGCGATGCGCTCGCGGCCCGCTTCGCGGCCAGCGAGGTTCAACGGAAGGCGGAGGCAACAAAGCGCCGTGAGGCGTTACGCATGAAGCACGTCGCCGAGCGCCAGGCGCTCGCGGAACGCCTGCGTCGCGAGCGGCAGACCGCCCGCACCGAGCTCCGGGCGCAGGGACTGGACGCCCGCACGGCGGATGCGCTCTTCGCGTTCAAGGCGGCGGCTGCGCGCGAGCAGATGGCCAAGCGTCAGCGCGATGAGCGACGGGCGCTCGGTACCGAGCTTTCGCGCGGGATGGTCTGGCGCGTGTGGCTCGAGCGCGAGGCT
>JAKAFQ010000245.1 GCA_021817875.1 Pseudomonadota bacterium | reverse complement strand
GACGAACAGGATCGGTACCAGGATCATCACGGCAATCGTCGCGGTCACCATGCCGCCGACGATCGGCGCGGCGATCGGCTTCATCACGTCCGAGCCAATCCCCGTCTCCCAGAGAATGGGCGCGAGGCTGCCAATGACGGCACAAACGGTCATGAGCACCGGGCGCAGCCGCAGCACGGCCCCGTCGATCGCGGCCGCCGCGAGGTCCTCAGGCGTCAGGGCGTGGTGTGATTTCAGGCGCGCCTCGAGCGCGCCACGCAGGTACACGACCATGACCACCGCCGTCTCCACGGCGATACCAAAAAGAGCAATGTAGCCGACGGCCACCGCGACGCTGAATTCGTAGCCGAGCAGCCACTGCAGCAGTAGCCCACCGATGAGCGCGAAGAAGACGGGGAAAAACAGCAGAACCGCCTCGGCCACGGAGCGGAACAGGAGGTACAGGAGGAGGAAGATCACCACAAAGACGACCGGCAGGATGAGCTCGAGACGCTGCTTCGCCTGCATCTCGAACTGGTACTGGCCAGACCACTTGTAGGTATACCCGGGAGGCAGCGTGAGCTTCTCATGAAGGAGCCGATTGGCGCGCGCCACGAAGCCGCCATAGTTCGAGGTGCTGAGGTTAAGATACACATACCCCGTGAGCTCACCGCCCTCGTCCCGGATCATGGAGGGCCCCCGGGAGAAGGTGATCGACGCCACCTCGCCGAGCGGGATCTCGGCCCCGGTTGGAGTGGCGATTACGACCTGCTCGAGCTGCGGGAGGTTGTTGCGGAAGTCGTGGGCGTAGCGCACGTTGATGGGAAAGCGCTCGCGCCCCTGCACCGTCTCGGCGATGTCTTCACCGCCGATCCCCGACTCGATGGCACGTTGGACATCCCCGACCGTGAGGCCGTAGCGGGCCGCCTCGAGTCGGTGGACCGCGATGTTGATGTAGAGGCCCTGCGCGACGCGCTCGGCGAATACCGACTCGACACCCGGCAGGCCGGTGAGCAGATCACTCACGCGCCGGCCCACTCGAGCGATCCCTGCAAGCGTCGGCCCCTGGATCTTCAGGCCCACGGGCGTCTTGATGCCCGTGAGCTCCATGTCGAGACGCCCCGCGACCGGCATGGTCCAGGTGTTGGTGAGTCCCGGAAACTGCAGCTTTGCGTCCATTTGCTGGATCAGCTTCGCGTAGGTCATCCCGGCGGGCCATTGCCGGCGGGGCTCGAGCATGATGGTGGTATCGAACATGTCGAGCGGGGCGTTATCGGTTGCGCTGTCGGAGCGGCCCGCGGTTCCGAACACGGACGTGACCTCCGGGAAAGAGCGGATGATGCGGTCCTGTTCCTGCAGGAGCTGAGTGACCTGCGTGATCGAGATGCCCGGCAGCGCGGTGGGCATATAGAGCACGGAGCCCTCGTAGAGCGCCGGCATGAACTGACTGCCGATGTGCTCGGCGAGTGGCACCGTGAGTGCAAGGGCGATCACTGCCACCGCGAGCGCCGTGCGCCGATAGCGCAGGCAGAGCTTGAGCACCGGCAGATAGAGCGTTCGGGTGATGCGGGAGATGGGATTGCGCGATTCGGGTCGCAGTCGACCGCGGATGAAGAGCGGCATCAGCAGCGGCACCAGGGTGATCGCGAGAATCGACGAGCAGGCGATCGCGAGCGTCTTGGTCCAGGCGAGCGGCGTAAAGAGCCGCCCCTCCGGCCCCTCGAGCAGGAAGACCGGCAGGAACGAGACAATGATGATGATCAGGGAGAAAAAAAGCGCGGGGGCCACCTGCTCGGCGGCGCCAAGGAGCAGCGCGCGGCGGTCCTGCGGCGCCGGGGCCGTGAGCGCAGCACCGCCCTTCCCCACCGCCGTTCCCCCGGCCTCGCCCGGGGGACCATGGGCCGCAGGCCCCTCGCCGCCCGAGTCTGCTTCGGCCAGCCGCCGGTAGCCGTTTTCGACCATAACCATGGCGGCATCGACCAGCACCCCGATCGCGAGCGCGAGGCCCCCGAGCGACATGATGTTGCTCGAGACGTGCAGGAAATACATCGGGATGAACGAGGCGATGACCGCAATCGGGATGGAGAGAATCGGGATCAGCGCCGATCGGAAATGCCACAGGAACAGCACGATCACCAGACTCACGACCAGGGCCTCTTCGATGAGATCGCGCTCGAGGGTATGGACCGACGCTTCGATGAGGCCCGAGCGGTCGTAGGCCGTGCGGATCGTGACGCCGGGCGGGAGGGAGGGGGCGATCGCGGCGAGTTTCGCCTTCACCGCTTGGATGACCTTCAGGGCGTTCTCACCATAGCGCATCACGACGATGCCGCCGACGGTCTCGCCCTCCCCTTGCCAGTCCGCAACGCCGCGACGGGGGGCGGGACCGAAATTCACCGTGCCGAGATCCTTCACCAGCACCGGCGTGCCGTTCTTGGCGGCCACCGGAATGTCGGCGAGGTCCTTCAGTGAATGAATGTACCCGAGACCGCGTACCATGTACTCGGCGCCCGAGAGCTCGAGCACCCCGCCGCCGACCTCGTTGGTGCTCGCGCGGATGCGCTCGATCACTCTCGAGAGTGGGATGTCGTAAGCGCGCAGCTTGTCCGGATCGAGATTCACCTGGTACTGGCGGACGAAGCCGCCGATCGAGGCGACCTGCGCCACCCCCGGCACGGTCTCGAGCTGATAGCGCAGGGACCAGTCCTGGAGGCTGCGCAGCTCAGCGAGGCTGTACCGATGAGTATGGTCGACGAGCGCGTACTCGTAGACCCACCCGGCAGCGGTCGCATCCGGTCCCATCTCGGGGTGAACCCCTGGCGGGAGGCGACCTTCGATCTGCTGCAGGTACTCGAGCACGCGCGAGCGAGCCCAGTAAAGGTTCGTCCCGTCCTTGAACACGACGAACACGTACGAGTCGCCGAACATCGTCTGGGCGCGTACCGCCTTCACCCGTGGCGCAGCGAGCAGCGTTGTGACAATGGGATAGGTCACCTGATCTTCGATGAGGTTCGGCGGCTGCCCCGCCCAGCGGGTGTGGATGACGACCTCGACGTCGGAGATGTCCGGCAGCGCATCGATCGGGATGTGCCTCATCGACCAGAGGCCCGCCGCAATCGCGAGGAGGGTCCCGGTAAAGACGAGGAATCGGTTCGCCGCGCACCAGCGCAGAATTCGGGCGATCATCTACAGTCCCCCCGCCGCATCCACCGAAAGCTGGTGGGTGGCCACGACCTGATCCCCCTTTCGGGCAACGACCGCGACCTGCCAGGTGCCGCCTCCCGGGAGCGTCACGGTGCCTTGGTAGACGCCGTTCCCGGCCGGCGTCAATTGCACCGATACCTGCTTGCCCGCCATCCCCATGGCCGGCATCCCCGGCAGCACGAAGGTCGCACTCACCCGCGCGCCGTCGACCGGCGCGCCCTTGCGATCGATGAGCGTCACGCGGATCAGATTGCGCCCGACGCGCGGGGGATTCGGTTGCAGGGATACCGCGAGACGCACCTGTGGAGCACCTGCCGTCCGGGGCGCCGCGGGCGGCGGCGCGAAGGCGGACAAGGCGGCCTGCAGCTGGCTTTGGGAATCGATGAGGAAATTGGCCGAGGTGACGATCCTCTCCCCCGGTTTGAGACCCTTGAGCACGATGTACTCATCGCCGACCTCGGCACCGAGCTGCACATCACGCGGCTCGAGATACCCGTCGCCGCGGTCCACGAACACGATCTGCCGGGTGCCCGTCTGCAGTACCCCAGAGGCCGGAATCACCACCTGCTCACCCATCGGGGCTTCGAGCGAGACGTTGACGAACATGCCCGGCACGAGCTTCAGGGTCGGGTTCGCAAATCGCAGGCGCACCCGCGCCGTGCGCGTCGCGGGATCGATCTCGGGGTAGATGAAATCCACCCGGCCGGTGAAGCGCGCCCCAGGGTACGTGTTGACGGTGAGGCGTGCCCGATCGTCGACCTTGATTCGCCCGAGATCGTTCTGGAATACGTGGGCGAACACCCAAATCGTCGAGAGATTCGCCACCGTGTAGAGGCGTGTTCCGGGCTCGGCGTACGCGTTGGGCAGCGCTTCGCGCTGGGTGACGTAGCCGCTCACCGGTGAGTCGATGACCAGATCCCGCCTTACTCGCCCCGTCGCGCGCAGACGCTCGATTTCCCGGCGTGGGATACCCCAGAGCGCAAGTCGCTCGGCCGCCGCGTGAACCAGCGAGGCCGCATCGCGCGCCACGGCCGGATCGGCGCTGCGCGCGAGCCGCCGTTGACTGTCTCTCGCCAGCAGGTACTCGCGCTCGGTGGACAAGAGCTCGGGGCTGTAGATGCTGAAGAGCGGCTGTCCCCGGTGCACGTACTGATAGGTCGAGTTGACGAACACCTTCTGGATGTAGCCCGAGAAGCGCACCTGCACGTACGCGAGTCCTCGTTCGTCGATCGCGACACTGCCCGTCGTGCGGATGACGTCGCTGACGGCCTTGCGCCGGACCTCGCCGATTTTCACCCCGATACGCTGCAGCTGCTGGTCGGAAATTTGCACCGGCGCGAGAGACGACTCCTGCGAAGGCCCGCCGCTCCCGGTCCCTGCGCTCGCCCGAAACGCTGGAGCCGCTGCCACCCCCGCGGCGACCTTCGACACCGCCGCCCGATGCGCGCGCCACCACAGTGCCCCAGCGGCGCCCAAGAGCAGCAGATTGATGGCAAGCGCCACGAAGAATGCCATGCGGTAGTTCGTCTTCATCGCGAGCTCCCCGTCACGTTCGGAATCGCAAGCCCGCTCCCGCTCAGTCGCTCGAGCTCGGCCCACCGATCGAAGTATTCCGATTGCGCGCGGGCGAGTCCGAGTTCGGTATCGAGTTGGTGCTGCTCAGCGGTCAGCACCTCGAGAAAGCCGCCCTGGCCGCTGCCGTATTCGCTCAAGGCCACATCGAGCGCATCGCGCGAGAGCGGCACGAGGTCGTCTCGATAGAGCGCGAGCGACTTCGCCGCCTCTCGCGTCGAGGCGTAGGCGGCCGAGAGATCGGCGAGCAGGGTCGCGCGCGTGCTCTCGAGATCGTATTCGGCCCGCCGCTCCTGCGCATGGGCGGCATCGATTTCCGCGCGGTACTTCCCCTGATCGAGCGGGACCGTGAAGGACAGTCCCACCATGGGCCGCATCGCCGGATCCGACCACATGCTGTTGTAGCCGGCGCTCACTTGGAATTGCGGGTAGCGTTTTTTGCCTGCGAGCGCCGCCTTCGCCCGAGCGGCGTGTTCTTGCGCTTCGAGCGCCTTCAACTGCGGGTGGGTGAGTCCCCGCTGGAGGAACTCCGCTTCGGACGGCAGATGCGCCGGCGCGGGCAGGGCCGCGGGCAGTGGAATCGGGGATGTCGGTGGCCGATCGAGCAGTGCGTTCATGCGCGCTGCAACAACGGCGATCTTCCGCCGCCACTTAAGCTGTTGCTGCGCGAGCACGGTGCGCTCGACATCCGCTTCCAGCACATCGGCTTGCGGCGCCTTGCCCGTCGCGTAGCGTACCGAAGCGATGCGCCGCAGCTCGGCGATGACGGATTGGTTGGCGGCATTGATCCTGAGTGCGCGGTGAACGTACACCCAGTCTGCAAAGGCCCCTCGCGCTGTGGCCGCGAGGCGCAGCCGCAGCGCCTCGAGGTCGTGGCGCGCCACCTCCGCATCCGCTTGTGCGATCTCCTTGCGCGCTGCGAGCGTGCCCCACCAGGGCAGCGCCTGACTCACCTCGATGTCCTCGCCCGTTCCCATGGCGCCGCCGAAAGTACGCGGCGCCGCCGATACGCTCAGCATCGGATCGGGCAACGCGCCGGCCGGCCGGATGCTGGAGACCGCCGCGACCAGCGCTTGCCGCATGGCCGAGAGACCCGCGTTCCGCGCAAGCACCGCGGCGGTGAACGATTCAGCCGTCAGCGGCGCCGGCAGCGGCACATAACGGTCCCGGTGCGCGAGATCGGCGGCATGAGTTGCGCTCACGACGAGGAGCAACGCCAAGCCGACCACGCCGGTCAGACATTCCGAATGATGACGCACAAGACACTCCGTTTGCAGATCCCAAACGATGACGTGCCCGCACACGCTTGGCGTGCGAGCACCGATCCGCAACGTGGAGTGTTAGAGTCTCAGACGGAGGGTCGAAAGATAGGTATCGCGCCCCGCCGATGAGGCGGTGGCCGTGCGCGGGGGACCCTGCGGTGGCGGCCTTCGATGAGCCGCCACAGGAGAGACAGCAGTCCATGCCGGCGCGGACGGAGCGACGGCATGCGCATTTCGGATTTCAATCCCGCTGACTCGAGCAGCGGGTCCCGCCGGCACCCATCCACAAGCGCTGGGCATCCCGCAGGAGACTCCGCGGGACAACGACGCACCACCACAGGGCATCGGCATTCGGTGACCCGTCATGGGGCAGCGCATCGGTACCGGAGTGGGGGACAGCATCATGGGACACGCCCAGACCTGCTGGCCGTACCCGAGGGTCACCACTGCCAGCAGCAGGAGCGTGAGGTAATGCGAATGAAATCGCCGAGCCATCATGACCTTGTCATGCTAACGCTTTTGAGACTGCAACGCCACCGCTGAGAAGCCTGGGCATTGCGGGGATTGCTCATCTCCTGAGGGAAACTACCGCTGCGGGCCCTA
>JAKAFQ010000244.1 GCA_021817875.1 Pseudomonadota bacterium | reverse complement strand
AGCACGTAGAGCAGCCGCTGCGGCGGTGCGCTGCGGAAGGTGTAATGGCTCGCCGTGTAGCAGCTGGGAATCTGATTGAACAGCCCGGCCTGCGCCCGGGGTAGCGCCCCGCACAGCAGCAGCGCCGCGGCCAATGCGAGCCCTCTTGTGTGCATAGCTGATCTCTCGCCTCTTGCCTCGAAGTGGTGGGTTTCTGATCGCATGCCGCCTCGCCTCACTCGATGCCCGTCGGTATCGGCGCAGAACTTCTCCCGAGTGACTCGCGCGCCTTGCGCATCGGGCATCCGCAGCGTTCCACGGATCGACGGTTCATTGGCGCGTCGTTTGTCGAGCAAAGGTCACTCAGCGAAGCCATGTTGGTACCGGACCGTGCACGGACGGGTCATTCTTTGAACAGGTCTTCCGCCAGGGCCTGCACCCGGGCGCGCTCGTCCTTGATCTGATTGAAGAAATCGAGCAGCTTCATCTGTTCGGCGCTGCCGAGCCCCTGGGAGATCTGCCTGAAGCGGTCCTTGCGAGCCGCGGAGTCCCCGAGGGCGTAGATCTCCTGCGCGGCGGAGCGCAATTCGTCATCGCTCGCGCCGATTCGGGCGAGCGCCGGCGCAGCGGACGCTGCGGCCTGAGCGGGGGCTGCCGCCGGTGCGGGGCGCGGCGTGTCGGCGGTCTTGATCATTCCGGCCAGGTCTTCCTGACCGAGCTTGTCGGCCTGGCGGCGGTTGTAGAACGTGAGGAACGACACGCGGGAGGGGCTCTTCGCGTACTCCGCAACGTGCGCGACCAGGTACTGGCGCAGCTCGGCGAGACGGGATTCGGCGCAGTTCAGATACGGCGAGCCGATGCTGCGGACATACGTCTCGTAATGGGATTCGCCGCGGGTGAGCCGGTACGCCTGCTCGCCATCGGCAAGAAAGGCATGCTCGTACGAGAAGAGAAAACCAGCGGCCTGCGTCATGATGTAGATGAAGGACAGCAGCGCCGCGGCACCGAAGCCCTGGCCGGCATGCTCGCGCGCGATCTCGTGGGCGACGCGATCACGCGCCTGCTGCTGGGCCTGCTGGACAGCCGGCGGCAGCGGCGATGAGGACGAGCCGGAGTTCAAGTTCGCGAACGGGTTACTACTGGCCGAGGAGACGCCGTGATGCTCCAGGTGCACGACCTGATGGGTTTCGGCCTCCTTGATGCCTTCCCAGCGGATGTAGAAAATGAAGGCCAAGGCGGCGGCCAGCACCCCGATGGTGGCAACGGTCGGCCAGAACGAGCCGCGGTCACGCGGACCCTTCGACACCCGCGCCACGAAGCGGACCTCGGGTTTCTGCTCGGCGTCGGCCTCCTGCGGCATCGACAGCGAGATCGGTCGCACGTGATCGAGGCTGGTCTGGTCCTTCCCGGCGGTGATGGCATTGAACAGAGCCGCCTTTTTGTAGGATTGCCCGGCGGCATGCGTCATGATCAGCATGCCGAAAGCAAACGCGAACGCGATGATCCATCCGACGTAGCTGACCTGGGCGGCGGACATCTCCTGTGATACCCAGGGCGCGAGCAGAAAGCCCGTGCCGGCCGCCTCGGCCAAAGTCAGGGCCAGCAACAGCAGGTGCTGCCAGAAGGCCATCGGGCGCGTGCCGGTCTGGTAGGAATGCACCAGGTAGGCGTAGGCGTTCTCGAACACCGGTTTCGAGGAAACGTTTTCCGCAAAAGCGGCGTAGTAGTCGTTGCACAGGCGCAGTTCCGGGTCCGGCATCCCGGCCGGATCGTCGCGCCAGGCATTGCCCGTCACGCTCTGCGAGTCGCTCTTCAGCTGCGAGAGCTTGCCGATCTGGCCGAACAGTCGCACCGGAAAGGCGTACAGCAGGTCGAACAGTTGCGCTTTCATCGGTTCACCCCCGTGCACGTCCGACATGAGTGATCGGCATCGACCGAGGCGACCGTGTACGCATGACGGGAATCACTGGTGGATCGTGAACGTGGAGGTCGCGAGGTAACTCTGGCCGAGCAACGGATAGTAGATGCGGGTCGGCGCGCTGGCGGCATGCGTCGGCACGAACAGGTCCATGCACTGGATCGGCCCACCGAGGAACATCCGGTACAGGGTGCCGCGCGAGCCGCGGTAGACGTTGACCGGCACGAGCCGCGAGTAGGTGGGCTGGCGCTCGTGATACCGGGCGTAGTCGCGATAGATGTCGATTCTCGGATCGGGCACCGGCAGACCGGCGGCCTTCGGCACATACGCGTCGAGGATCGCCACCAGGTTGCCGTGCGGCTCGCTCAGCCAGGGAGCGCCGTAAAAGCCCGCAACGTCATCCCGCACCGGCAATATCCGGCCCGAGGACAGATTGCGCACCGCGCTCGCCAGGTGCGGGCGATCGTCCGTACAGGCACCGACCCGCTCGCGAGCGTTACTCGCGTGCGCGGTGCGAATGAAGCTGAACATCGAATGGCTGTGCAATCGGCCGAGATCGATCGGCGGCTCCCGGCCCTGAAGCGGCGCCCCGCCGAAGTCGTATGCACCGCGCGGCAGGGCCACAGGCGGCGCAGCGGCCTCGGCGACCGCAACCGGCGCACGCGCCGCAGCGGGAGCGGCCGTCCGATGCTCCACCTGCCGCGCCAGGCGTTGCGCGCGGGACTTCAGCCTCTGCAAAAACGACGGGTGCGCACCGGCAGGCGATGGCTCGCCGCTGCCATGCCCGGACGTTTCTGCCGCGCTGGATGTCGTCTGCGGTGTCGCACGGTAGGCGACGCCGGTGAAATCCGCGGGGTTTGCCGTCCTCAGGGCAAGATAGCGCTTCAGCTGTCCATCCGAGGCCACGTCGACGATCTGAACGCGGCGGTTTTCCTGCCGCCCGCGGGCGGTCGCATTGCTCGCCACCGGCAGCGCATCCCCGGCGCCCTGATAATAGATGTTTCCACCGGGTACGCCGCTCGCCGCGAATATCTGCGCGACCGCGCGGGCCCGATCGGTCGAGAGCTGCAGCGCCCCATAGGGGTTCGAAGTCTGGGCGGCATGCGCCACGATCAGCACCTTGCGCTGCTCGGCGGCGGCGAGCGCCGCCGGCGGGGCGTGCGGCCCGAGAGAGGCGATCAGCGCATGCGGGGTGTATTGCGCGGCGATCTGCGCCAGATAGCCACGCGCACCGGGGACCAGAGCGGCCGAATGCGGCTCGAAGATCACCCCCTGATCCTGGATCTGCACATCCAACCCGACCGTGTGCTGGCCGCTGATCCCGAGTTTGCCCGGGGTGATCCGGGCGCTCGCGAGCGCGAGGTGATCCTGCTGTGCGATGCGGTACAGCGCGCAGCGCCGCGCGTCGACGCTGTGACCGATCAGCCCCCCGACCGTCGCGCCGATCGCCGCGCCGATCAGCGTGCCTTTGCCGCTTTTCTCGACGTGATGGCCGACGAAGGCGCCGACCACCGCGCCGGTGACGATGCCGATGTCGCTGTCGTTGTTCGAACAGGGATTGGGATTGTCGAACAGGTTGGTGACATGGTGCTGCAGAGTGGAGAGAAACTGCGGCTCGCGAACTCCCGAGCTGCTCACGCAGCCACCCGTACCGAGCAGACTCGCAACGCACAGGCCGGCGAGAACCGCCCGCGCCCGCAGCTTCATCGCGGCCCCCCGTGGCGACGATCCGCAGCCCTCCCATGCATCCCACCTGGCCCCCGCAACATCGTGCTCATCCCCCGCTTCGTCTTGTGTCTGCCGCGGCGCATGCGCGGCCCGGCATGCGCGCCATCCTTGCGGAGCGCCGCCTCGGGGCGCAACCCCTCGAATGGGGGGATGCCCCGACCGGCCGCTGCCGGGGGACCGGAGCTGGAATCACCGCCCGCATTTGTCATCAGCGCGCCGATTCGGTAGATTTCCGCCCATAACGCATCGCGGCGTGTCCGTCGTCAGCAAAGGGGGCCGGCCACAGATCGCGCAGGGCACGGTCCGATGACGCTCGGCGTCGGGTAATGGCATGCACATCCTGCTGGTGGATGATCACGCGTTGTTCCGCGCCGGACTGCGGCTGTTGCTCGGCTCGCTGTGCCCGCAGGCGCGGATCCTCGAGGCCGGTTGCATCGAGGATGCCCTTGGACACCTGCAGCAGCACGATGATGTCCGGGTCTGTCTGCTCGACCTCGACCTCAAGACCGACCAGGGTCTGCCGGCCATCGAGTGCATGCGTCAATGCGCACCCGCGGCCGCCGTGGTGATCGTCTCGGCGGCGGACGACCCGGTCACGGTGCGCGCGTGCATCGAAGCGGGCGCCATGAGTTACATTACCAAGAGCTCCCCGCCCGAGGTGCTCACTCTCGCGCTGAAGCGCGTGCTTGTCGGCGAGGTATTCCTGCCGCGCAGCATCCAGCCCGAAGGGGACGAGGCCGCGTCCGGCGGCCGGAACCTGACCAGACGCCAGCTGGAAGTGCTCGCGGCGCTCAGCCGGGGGCTCTCGACCAAGCTGATTGCCCGGGAACTCGCCCTCTCCGAGCACACCGTCAAGGAATACCTGTCCGACATCTTCCGTCTTCTCGAGGTCCACAACCGCACCGAGGCGGTCATCAAAGCCAGCCGCCTGGGGCTGCGCGCCCATGTTTGACCCGGCGCGGACCGACGGCGCACGGCGCGCGGAGCTGCGCGACGAACTGCTCAGTCTGCACACGCGCATTCTGCTGCGCATGCCGCTGTTCGAGGCGGCACTGGTCGGGGCGATCGGTTGGATCGTATTGCCCGACGTCCGCTTGCCGCTGTTTCTCGCCTGGGCGGGGCTTGCCCTCGGGGTGGAATGCGTGCGGGCCGCGGCGGCGCGCTGGGCGCAGGTGTCCCTCGCCTCGAGCCCGCCGCCGTACATCCACCAGCTCTTCATGGCGCTCGATGCGCTCGCCGGACTTGCGACCGGCATGGCGGCCGTGCTGTTCATCCCACACATACCGCTCATCTCCGAGGCAATCCTGGAGACGACGCTGTATGCGGTCGCGGGCGCGGGCGTCGCGGTCGCAGTGTCATCGAAACGCCTGGTCGCCGCCTACTCCTCCGCGGTGCTGATTGCCTCCGCCATCGCCTGGAGTGCCGCGCATCCGCCGCAGGCACTGTTGGTGGGCGCGCTCACGGCTCTCTACTGGATCTTCCTCATCAGCGTATCCGCCGACAGCGAGCGGCTGCTGCGGCGCTCCATCGACATCCGCCACCAGCGCGACGAGGCACTGCGTCAGCTCGAACAGCGCAACCAGGAGATGCAACAGGTCGCCGCTCGCGCCGAGCATGCGGCGCTGACGCGGGCGCGGGTCCTGGCGGCCGTGAGCCACGATCTGCGCCAGCCGCTGCACGCGCTGTCGGCATACAGCGCGCTGTTGCTCGCCAATCCGACCGCCGAGTCCCTGCAGGAGGCGGGCCACAACATCGACACCCTGGTGCGCTCGCTCGGGGAGATTCTCGGCGAGCTGTTCGACCTGTCGCGGCTGTCCACCGGCGGCTACCGCCTGCAGCATGAGCCGTTCTCGCTGGACCGGCTGATCGCGGGCGTGTGTGCGGAGTTCGCGCACGTCGCCGCGGCCAAGGGCCTCGCGCTCAACTCCCGGGTGGCGCCGGTGCAACTCATCGGCGATGCGAGCGCGGTGGGTCGGATCGTGCGCAATCTGCTCGACAATGCGCTGAAGTATACCGAGCGGGGAGAGGTCGGCGTGACGCTCACACATGTCGCGGGCGAGGCGCGGCTCGAGGTGAGCGACACGGGCCGCGGCATTGCGCCCGATGAGCATCAGCGCATATTCGAGGAGTTTTATCGGATAGAGGGCAGCGGCGAGCAAAACCCGCAGGGCGTCGGTCTCGGCCTCTCGATCGTCAAGCATCTGTGCGAGCTGATGCATGCGCGCATCGAGCTGCACTCCAGGCCCGGAGAGGGAACACGCTTCACGGTGACGCTGCCGTCGGTGCACGCCGGACCGGGTACGGCTGCCATCCTGCGCTCGATCTACCGCGGCCGGCAATCCTGGAGCGGGGCGCGGGTCTACGTCGTGGATGACGACGCGGCGGTGCGCGCCAGCATGCGTGCGCTACTGACCCTGTGGGGGTTCCAGGTGCACTGCGCCGCTGAGGCCACCGAACTCTCCGCGCTCCTCGCCGAGCACGGCCGCCCGGATCTGATGCTGATCGATCTGCGGCTGCCCCACGGCCAGGATGGCGCGGCGATCGCGGCGCAGGCGCGCGGCGCCTACGGCGCCTTCCCCGTCCTGATCGTCACGGGTGAGACCGCGGAGTCCGCATTGCGGTCCGCTCACGAAAGCCAGCTGACGGTGTTGCAGAAACCGGTTCCGTTCGACACGCTGTATGCGGCCGTGAGCAGCGCGATGCAGCCGCAGTAGGCGCGGCTGCGCGGGGGCCGTTACCGCAGCGCGGACTGCTCGCGCCCGTAGCGCGCAGCCATCTGCTCGAGCGGCAGCGGGCGGATCCGCGCGGCCTGACCGGCCGCCCCGAACGCCTCGAAGCGCGCCCGACACACCTCGCGCGCCGCGACCGTCGCGGCCTTGAGAAACTTCCGCGGATCAAAATCCGCCCGCGCGCTCGCCAGCGAGCGGCGCACCGCCGCGCTCATCGCAATGCGAAGATCGGTGTAGATGTTCACCTTGCGAACCCCGTTGCGAATG
>JAKAFQ010000243.1 GCA_021817875.1 Pseudomonadota bacterium | reverse complement strand
CATCAGATCAAAGCGGCGCATATCGGTCGCGGCGGTCGGCGTCAGGCTGATCGCGCTGGCGTTATTCACCAGGATGTCGATGCCGCCGAAGGTCTGCGCGGTGCGTTCGATGGCGTTTCCGACCTGCTCGTCGTCACGGACATCCATCGCGAGCGGCAGCGCGTTGCCGCCGGCCGCCTCGATCTCGGCGGCGGCGGTGTGAATGGTTCCGGGCAGCTTCGGATGAGGCTCGGTGGTCTTGGCGGCTACGGCGACATTGGCCCCGTCGCGCGCCGCCCGCAACGCGATCGCAAGACCGATGCCGCGGCTCGCACCCGTGATGAACAGCGTGCGGCCCCGCAGGCCGCCCGCAGTGTCCTGCTCACCCATGAGTCCTCCTGCCGGTCGGGCCGCGCAGGCGCGGCGGTGCGTTCATGATAGCAGCCGCTGCGCCCCGCCGGCTGCGCGGCCTGTGCGGCCATGCCGCCCGATTATGAGAGCATGCCGCAAAAGCGTCACGGCGCCGGACACGCCCCGGTAGAATGCGCGCCCTGGCAAACGGTGATTCCGGGAGAGCCTTTTGGCGGCATTCGGCAGCGAGCGTGTCCTCTCCGTGCAGCACTGGACCGACACGCAGTTCACCTTCACGACGACGCGCAGCGCGGGCCTGCGTTTCGAGAACGGGCAGTTCGTCATGGTGGGACTGCGCGTGGACTCCCGGCCGCTGCTGCGCGCCTACAGCATCGCCAGCGCCAACCACGAGGAACACCTGGAGTTCCTCAGCATCAAGGTACCCGACGGACCGCTGACCTCGCGCCTGCAGCACATCCGCGCAGGCGATGAAGTACTGGTCAGCCACAAGCCCACCGGCACCCTGGTACTGCATGACCTCAAGCCGGGCAAGCGCCTGTACCTGCTGTCGACGGGCACCGGCGCCGCGCCGTTCATGAGCGTGATCAAGGACCCCGAGACCTACGAGCGCTTCGAGCGCGTGATTTTCGTGCACGGGGTCCGCTGGGCGCGTGAGTCCGCGGTCGTCAGGCATCGGATCGAGGCGCTCAAGTCTCACGAGTTCCTCGGCGAGTGGGTGCGCGAGAAGCTGCTGTACTACCCGGCGGTGACGCGCGAGCCGCACGTGAACCGCGGCAGGCTGACCAGCCTCATCAAGTCCGCGAGGCTCTCGTACGACCTGGGGCTGCCGCCGCTCGATCCGGCCGACGACCGGGTCATGATCTGCGGCAGCCCGGCCATGCTCAGCGACACCTGCGCGCTGCTCGATGCGCGCGGTTTCCGCATCTCGCCGCACATCGGCGAGGCCGGCGATTACGTCATCGAGCGCGCCTTCGTCGCCAGATAACCGCCCCAGGCGCGCGGCCGCAGGCGCATGCCACGCGATTGGCCCCCCGTTGGGGCGCCTGGCCGGCCGGGCCCGCCGTTCGCCGCTCACCCTACGCGACAGTGCCGGACGCACGGACGGCCACGGCATCGGCCCGAGCCGACAGAAGCCAGAGCAGCGCGCCGATACCGACCGCGAACGGCACGATCAAGACCGCCGTTGCGAGCGAGGTCATGTCCGACATCCAACCGATGATGAACGGTGAAACAGCGTCCCCGAGCGCGTGGATGGCGAAGATGCTGAGCGCCACGGCGCAGGCTCTTTCCGCCGGGCTGACCAGGTTGACGATCGCCGTGTTGATCGGACCGGTGGACATGAACAGCAACAGCTCGGCGACGACCAGCGCCGTGTAGTACACCTCGGGCCGGTGCGCGGCGAGTGCCAGGTAAGTCGCCGGCACCGCCAACAGCGTGACC
This sequence comes from Pseudomonadota bacterium, assembly GCA_021817875.1. Next base: position 4,838 of record JAKAFQ010000243.1, on the reverse strand, counting down.
CAGCCCGACATCCACAGATACGCCTGGCGCGAGAACCTCAGCCAGTAATCGCCCAGCCACCCGCCGACGAATGTGCCCACGAAGCCCGTGACCACCACGATCGCGCCGAAGCCCGCGGTGGCCTCGGCACTCGAAACGCCGCGCACGCGCTCGAGAAAGGTGGGCATCCAGATCGCAAGTCCCCCGAGGGCAAATGTGTAGGCGGCATAGCCGAGCACGGTGAGCAGATACGGCCGCCGGCGCAGCAGCCGCGCGTAGACGGCCCAGGACCCCGGCGGCACCGTCAGTGCCGCCGCAGCGGCGCCCACGGCGGCGATCTCCCCGGTGTCCCGGGAACCACGCGGCGGATCGGGCAGGCGCCAGATCCACAGCGCGAGCAGCACCCCGGGGATTCCCGCGACATAGAACGCGGCATGCCAGCCGTAATGGGCGAGGACCACCCCGCCGACGATATAGCCGAGCGCCGCGCCCACCGGAATCGCCATGTTGAACACGGCGAACGCTCTGCCGCGGGTGCGTGGCGCGAAGTAGTCCGCGAGCAGCGACGGCGTGATGGTGCCGTAGGCCGCCTCGCCGACGCCGACCGCGGCGCGCGCCCCGAGCAGTTGCAGATAGTTGCCGGCCAGCCCCGAAAGCCCCGTGGCCACGCTCCACAGGAACACGCCGATGGCGATCGGCCGGGTGCGCGAGCCGCGGTCACCCAGTCGTCCGAAGATCGGCGCCGCCAGCAGGTACACGATCACGAAGCCGCTCATCAGCGCCCCGAGCTCTTTGTCGGTCGTGCCCGGCCACGCCTGCTTCAGCGCCGGCAGCAGCGCCGAGACGACATAGCGATCGAGATAGTTGAGCAGGTTGACCCCGGTCAGCACCGACAGCGAGACCATCGAGGCGCGCCGCACGCTCTGCGTTGTATCAGACACCCACGACCTCCTGCGCCGCGCGCCGCACCGCCGGCCGCTGCTCAGGCTCACCGCCGTCCGCGGCGCCGCTCAGCAGCGGCAGGCGTATCTCGGCGAGCCACCGCGTGCCGACCGGCGCGGCCGTGAGCGAGGCCCGCCCGCCAAACTGGATGGCCAGCCGCTCGTGCACGTTCTTGAGGCCTATGCCCTCGCCGTGCACCGGCTCTTCGGCGGACAGGGTGTTGGAAACGCGCAGCCAGAGCCAATCACCGGCCGCGCCCGCCTCGACGCTGATCTCGACCTCGCCGGGATGACTGGCGACGCCGTGCACGACCGCGTTCTCGATGAGCGGCTGCAGGATCAGGCTCGGCACCCAGGCCGCGGGCAGCCCGTTCGGCTCGGGCACGCGAACGGTGAGCCGATCGGAGAAGCGTCGCTGCTGCAGCGACAGGTACAGGCGCGCGAACTGCAACTCCTCGGACAGGCGCGCGAACTCATGCTCACCGGCGTGCAGCAGCCGGCGCAGCAGGTCCGCAAGCTGCACGATCATGCTGCGGGCATCGGCCGGATTCCACTCGATCTGGCCATGAATGGTGTTGAGCAGGTTGAACAGCGAATGCGGCGAGAGCTGCATCCGCAGCGCCGCCAGGTGCGCCGAGGAAAGCGCCCGCTCGAGCGCCGCGGAGCGAGCCTGCGTGTCGCGCAGCCGACGGTAGACGTCGAAGCCGTTCGCCAGCGCCAGCGCGAAGCCGTAGGCGAGCAGGAAGTTGATGAAGCTCGCCACCCACAGCTGCAGCATCGGGCCGATGGCGAGCGGCGCCCGCGGGCTGAGCCCGCTCAGAAACTCGAGCGTCGCCTGATGAAAGCCGACCCGCGCCGCGAGCCCCAGCCACAGGCTCGGATCCCCGAGCGCGGCAAAGCCGACCCCGAGCAGCACCTGCGGCGGCAGGCGCCGCGCGAGCGGCTGCCAGCCGAGGCGCAGCGAGCCCCACACGCAGCCGAGCAGCGGCGGATACAGAATCAGGTGCTGCAGCGCCCGCACCTGCCACGGGGCGAACAGCGTGCCCACATGCAAGGCCGTGAGGCTGGACTGCACCTGATTGGCATACAGCACGTCCGAGAGCGTCACGTAAACCCAGAAGACCGTGACGATCAGCAGCAGCGGCCGGAGTCGGGTGCTCATAGGCCCGGAAGGCTATCATTGCCGCCATGGAAATCTTCAAGGAATTCCGCATCGAGGCGGCCCACCGCCTGCCCAACGTCCCGCCCGGCCACAAGTGCGCGCGGCTGCACGGGCACTCCTTTCGCATCAGGGTGCACGTGGAGGGTCCGGTCGACCCGATGACCGGGTGGGTCTGCGACTTCTCGGCGCTGAAGAGAGCCTTCGCGCCGCTGCACGAAGCGCTGGACCACCGCTATCTCAATGACATCGCCGGACTCGAGAACCCCACGAGCGAGCGCCTCGCGCAGTGGATCTGGCAGCGTCTGAAGCCCGCGCTGCCGGCCCTCAGCCGCATCATCATCCGCGAGACCTGCACCAGCGGCTGCGAGTACCGCGAGTAGGCCCAGGCGCCGGCTGAGCTCGCGCTAGTCGCAGGTTCCCCCGAGCAGCCCGGCCTTGAGCTGCCGTCCAGGGGGTCTCGGCCCCAGCCAGATCCCGAGAAAGGCTCTGGCAAAGTCATCGCCCGTGACGGTGCCCCGCGGCACACCGTCGAGCAGATACGTGATCCCCTTCCCCGGGACGTGCACGAACGCCATGCTCTGGCCGGATTTTACGCTCGCCATCCAGCCGTCGAACTGCGCGAGGCGGCTGCGCAGCTGCGCCCGCTCGGCCGGGGCGCTCTTGGCGAACCCGTCATTCCAGGCATCGCGCAACCGGCTGGCGCTGACGCTCCACAAGAAGTGCAGCACGATCTCGCTGGGTTCGCTGGCGCGCAGGATGGCCGAGGCATCGCGCGAGGGGTGCGCCAGGTACAACGCCCCGACATACACCTTGATCCTGAAAAAAGTGGCCTTGCGGATCCCCAATCCGTTCAGCGTGAGAGCCTGACCCTGCACACTGAGGTGCTCGGGAAACGACACACCGTCGCACTCGCGCGCCCGGGCGGCGCCGAGCGGGAGAATCAGCGCCGCGGCCAGAGCGGCCCAGCACCCACGCATTTTCATCGTGCTCCCTTCGCCGCCCGCGCAGCGGTCGGCGGCGCAAGCCTACCACGGTCTCACAGATGCAGTCCCGTCAACGTCAGGATGCGCACCAGGACCAGTCCGCCGGCAATGACGAGGTAACCGCGCAGCGCCACCATCGCCAGGCGCGTGAGCGGCGTCATGCGCACCCGCCCGAGAGAGCCGAGCGCCGGCATCTGCCAGGACTCGCGCACGCCCGGAGCGAACCGCCGCACGGGTGCGCGCAGCGCTTTGATGAACGGCGGCATGGCGGCCACGAGTCCGGCCGCCGCGCCCCCCAGCAGCACCGTCACCATCCAGTGGGCACTGATGCCGGGCCACAGCACCGCCGCGGTGAGGATCAGCGACAGCAGCAGCAGCACCCCGATCACCAGCCCGGTGAACAGGTTGAGCCAGGGACCGTTGACCCAGGGACCGAGCACTTCCTCATCGTTGCACAGCAGCAGCAGGAAGACCGTGGCACTCGGCAGCAGCACGCCCGCCAGGGTCTGCACCGCGTTGGTGAGCAGGCCCAGAGGCGTGCCCGGGGTGAGCACCAGCACCGCCGACAGCCCGATCAGTCCGGCGTAGATCACGTAGAACGCCTTGGCCTCCTTCGGCCGGGCATGCAGCGAGTGCCGCAGCGCCAGCACGTCACCGACCGCGTAGGCCGTCGAGAGCGACACCGCCATTGCGCCGATGATGCTGGCATCGATCAACGCCACCGCGAAACACACCCCGGCGGCGTGACCGACATACCGGCCGAGGCCGGCGGCCACCGCTGCCGCATTCTGGAAGGCGCCGAACTGCGGGCGGCCGGCGAACGTCGCCGCGGTGAAGGCGATCATGGCCACCGCCCCGATCACCACCAACACGATTCCGAGTACCAGATCGAGCCGCTCATAGTTGACAAAACGGGTGGTGATGCGCTTGTCGATGACGTAGCTCTGCTGGAAAAAGAGTTGCCACGGCGCGACGGTCGTACCGACGATGGCGATGATGAGCAGCATGATGTCGCTGAGGCGCCCCTGCGGCAGCTGCGGCACGAGCAGGTCATGGGCGACCTGCGCCATCGGGGGATGAACCCAGAGAAACAGCGGCACGAGCAGCAGGCTCGCGAACACCAGCAGCATCGAAAAGCGCTCGAAGCGCCGGAAATCTCCGGTGCCCGCCGCGGCGACGATGACCACGGCCGCGGCCAGCACGCCGAGCGGGCGCGACAGACCGAGATAGCCGAGCGCCAGACTGATGCCGATGAATTCGGTGACGATGGTGAGCGCATTGAGCAGCAGAAGATCGATGACGCTGAAGGCGCCCCAGAACCGTCCAAAGCGTTTCAGGATGAGCCGCGCATGACCCACGCGGGTCACCGAGCCCAGGCGCAGGACCATCTCCTGGTTGACGTAGAGCACGGGCACCAGCAGCAGCAGCGTCCACAGCAGCTTCGTGCCGTAGTTCTGCCCCGCCTGCGCATAGGTACCGAACGCGCCCGCATCGTTGTCGCCCACCATGACGATCAGGCCCGGCCCCAGGATCGCCAGCAGCGTGCGCAGCCGCGCGCCCCAGCCGGAGCGCGCGGCAAGCTCGCTCCGGCGGATGCTGCCGAACGCGCCATGAATGTCGCCAGCGTGCGCTTCCTCCTCGAGGACGACACCGGCCTGCGCGCCATGAGCGTCTGAATAAGACATGGGCATTACCTCGATCAACGTCGGGCGCCGCCGGGGTACGGCGGCGCCAATGCGAGCGCTTCTGGAGGATGCTTTTGACCGGCTCGGC
>JAKAFQ010000242.1 GCA_021817875.1 Pseudomonadota bacterium | reverse complement strand
GCTGCATGACGCCGTCGAACAGATCGCCGTGCACGACCCAGAGTCGCTTGCCGTCCGCGGTCGTGTGGACCGCGTCTTTGATGATGGCGATGTCGCCCAGGCACAGGCCGATGAATTGCCGCACCAGTTCGTCGTGGTTGCCGGGAACGTAAACGACCTTCGCGCCCTTGCGCGCGCTGCGCAGAATTTTCTGCACGACATCGTTGTGCGCCTGCGGCCAATACCAGCTCTTCTTCAGCTGCCAGCCATCCACGATGTCTCCGACGAGATACAACGTGTTGGCCTGATGCGTACGCAGGAAATCGAGCAGATAGTAAGCCTGGCACCCCGGAGTACCGAGGTGAATGTCGGATATCCAGATCGTTCGATAATAATAGTGGTCGTCAGCCGCGGACACCGCCGGGTGGCTCGTTCACCGTGACGACGCCGAGTACACCATGCGGGTGTTACGCCATTGTGACAGCGCAGTTTTTTTGTACGCTTTCGTGCCGTGCACGCGGTCGCTGCCGATTGTCCGACCGTGCAGGTATCGACCCGTTCCGGTCATTCAGCCCTGCATGTCAGGGGTGGGCGACAGCGGGAGAAGCGGACATCCAGGCAGCCGCCTTCCGGACCAGGCGGAACGGGAAACCCCGTGCTGACAGGAGGCGCGGCGCCGAGTTTGCGGAACGGATAATGCTTGGCACACTGCTGGAAACCATGGCCCGACAAGCGATCGCTTCCGGCACAGTCCACAGAATGCCGATAGCTTTTCGAAAGGCGATTGAGTCTGACCCAATTGTCACAAATGTATGCGCGAGCATCACGCCACCAGCACGCAATGAGTGGATATGCTGGGTCACATCCGCCAAGAAAGACGAGACCAGGAACCGCGCATAGTAGTCGGTCTTGATGAAATGCGAAAAGGCATGCGCCGACCGTGCTGCTGGCCCGGATGTCCTCATCGCTGAAAATAATTCGCTCCCGCGAACAACCGCTTTCGGCGCCGACACTACGACACCGCTCTGTCGCAAATTGGCCGAACTCACTCCTTTGGCGACGAGAAATCATCGCCTTATTCTCCCGCGTAGCCGGCCTCGAGCTGATGCCGAACCGCAAGAATAAGAACTATGTCTTCGGCAGGTAGCCAACGGTACTTCGCGATGTATCCGTAACGGCCGCGAGATAGAATGAGTTCCCGCCGCCCGTTTTCCGCAGACCGTCCGAGGAGCGGATGGTCGGCAAGCAGCTCAAACGCCTTTCGCACGCTGAGAATCTGTTCGCGCGCCTTTTCAGGGTTCTCGGCCGCAATAAAATCAAACAGCCGTTCGAGATCAGCGAGCGCTTTCTGAGTTATTTTGACCGTCGCCATGCGCGTGCTTTGGGACGGCGCGCCTTGACCCCGGTCGCTCGCGCAGCCAAGTAGTCAAACGTTGCAGCCAGCTCGAAAGCCTTGCCGCTGGAGAGTGCCTCCTCCTCCGAACGAGCTGCTTCGTCAGCAAAACGTGCTCGCAGCTCCGATCGCTCTGCTTCGCGCGCTAGCGCATCAACCATAAAGGCATGGGGTGTCTTGTTCGCAGCACTCGCTAGCCGCTCGATTCGCCGCTTGAGATCTTCTGGAAGTTTCAGGCTTGTCGCGGCCATCAATATATTCGCGGTTGCTGCGCTGGTAGTCACAAGGTACTACCGGAATGCTCGGCAAGTCAAGAGCGGGGCCGGAACTCTGCCAAGTCGAACCTGCAGTCGCCTCCAGGCAGTGACCGGCGAATGGCTGCAAAGGAGAATTCTTGCCGGGCAGCCGAATGTCCGGAGTGGCCGTCAAGCGCCGTTCGAGCGAGACGATTGCGGATCGATGCTGGCGTTGATCGGCCGGCACGGGATCGCGCGAGACTGCCTCATCCGTCGTGAGCAGGGTGATGCCCTCGACGAGGGCCTGCGCGATGAGAATACGATTGAATCGGTATTTGTGTAATGGTGGCAGGGTCTCGATCGCGACCACGTGCTCACTGCCGATCGGCAGCTCGCCGCAGCCGTTGTCGAGGAGCCCCCGACGCAGCAGCCGCGCGTCGACCTGGAAGTCCTCGCGACCCAATCCCCCTTGATCACGACCTCCCACAGACTCGCGGTGCTGAAGATGAGCTCTTTGGCGGCGGCTTCGATGAGCTCGCGGGCCACCTTGGACAAGCGGTCAGGCTGACCGGCCACCCAAAGGAGCAGCCGCGTATCGAGCAGCAGCTTCGCTGGCCGTCGCGGAAAATCTGCCCGACCTCGGCGCCGCCCATCCGGTCTACCTCGTCGTCAATCGTGGCGACCTGCAGGACCCTCCTAGACTCAGTCCACTTAACTTAATCCGCCACGCGGGCTGGGGTATCTGCGAGGCGCCGAAAGTGGGGTATCTGACCACCGGCGATCTCGTGTACCCCAAGATGTACCCCAGAATCTCGCTGGCTACCCGTGGACCTCCTCGGCCTGCCCCAGCTTCCGGCGGCGCTCGGCGGACGTTGCGCCGGAGGCGTCAAGTACTGGAATTCCCTGAACAATTGTGGACTTCCGCGGACGCCGGATCGGATGGTCGGCGTCGATCTGAATCACATCTCAAGTTATTGTTTTTATTAATAAAACAAGAGAGGGCGGAGAGGGTGGGATTACGCCTCGCCTTCCTTGGCAGGCGCCCCTCCGGGGCCGGCGCTATGCGCCGTTCAACCGCGCTCCAGCGCGGTTGTCGAACCCGATCTATTCGGGGCACGTGGGTTCGAATCCCCATATCATCATCGAAAGCGTCCCCAGGATCCCCGGCAAATGGGAATCCTGGGCACATTTGGCGGAGAGGGTGGGATTACTCGGCCCATCCTGGGCCTCGCCCCTTCGGGGCCGCGGTTTCGCCGCGTTCAACCGCGCTCCTGCGCGGTTGTCGAACCCGCTTGTCTGATGCACGTGGGTTCGAATCCTCCGCACATTCGACGAAAAAGGCCCCAAGATCCCCGAGGAACGGAGATCTTGGGGCCTTTTTGGCGGAGAGGGTGGGATTCGAACCCACGTGCCGGTTTTACCCGACCATCCGATTTCGAGTCGGCGCCGTTATGACCGCTTCGGTACCTCTCCCGGGAGAGCTGGTATTATAGCTGGACGTTTTTGTCCCTGTGGAGTCCGCCTGCGTGCGAAGACGCATCGGCAAACGGTTGAGAGGTGCCGGCTCCAGGGTCCTCGCCCTGTCCGCAATCACCGCTTTTGCGCTGCTGGTGCGCAGCGATCGCATGCCGACCCCGCTCGAGCAGATCCGCCAACGCGGTGAGCTTCGCGTGGTGACGCTCAACCTTCCGACCTGCTACTACCTGGGAGCACGAGGCCCCAAGGGCCTGGAATACGATCTCGCGAAGCGTTTTGCGGCCTCACTCGGTCTCGGATTGAAGATCTACGCGGTCGCGAACGAAGCGGACCTGAGGGCCGAACTCGCCTCGGGGCGCGCCGATATCGCCGCCGCTCAGATCACCGCGAACGCGGCATGGGAGCGGGTAGGCGCCCCCGCTCAGCCCTATGCGCAGATCCCCCAGCTGGTGGTCTATCGCAGCGGACAGCCCGCACCCGACGACCTCCCGCGCCTCCAGGATGCGATGCTCATCGTGCGGCCCCATAGCCCGCAGGAAGGCGTCCTGCAGAAACTGGAGCTGGTTGCGCCATTCCTGAAATGGCAATTCTCCCAATCGCACACCACCCCGCTGCAGGACGTGGCGGACGGTGCGAATGGCTTCGCGATAGAAGACGCCAGAGCATACGCTTACGCTCGCCACCTGTATCCGGGCACGCACGTCGCGTTCAGCCTCCCCCAGGCACGCCCGGTCCAGTGGATCGTCCGCCAGGGCGCGCCCGATCTGATGCGGGCCGTCAACCGATTCTTCCATGCGATCCGGGCATCCGGCGAACTTGCCCGGCTCATGCACCGCGATACCGCTGAGGCGGAGCCGATTCATTTCGAGGAATCACGTCTCTTCGAGCTGTACTTCACGCAGCGTCTGCCGCGCTATCGCGCCTGGTTCCAGGAGGCGGCGGCGCGATACGGGTTCGACTGGCGTCTGCTCGCGGCGATCGGCTTCCAGGAATCGCGTTGGAACCCCGCAGCCATCTCCACCGCCGGCGCCAAGGGAGTCATGATGCTGACCTCGGACACGGCGCAGGCGATGGGCATCACCGATCGCGCCAACGCCAGGGAGAGCATCTTCGCCGGAGCCCACTATCTGGCGGAAGTGCGCAGCATGATCCCGAAGCACATTCCGCAGCCCGATCGCACCTGGTTCCTCGTGGCCGCCTACAATGCAGGCTTCGGACACGTCGAGGATGCGCGCGTGCTGGCGCAAAGGATGGGCCGGAACCCCGACTCGTGGGCCGCCGTCAGCCGGGTACTGCCCCTGCTCGCCGAGCCACAATGGTACATCCAGGCCAAAAACGGCTATGCGCAAGGCTGGCAGCCGGTGGAATATGTCAAGCGGGTGCGCGAGTTCATGCAGTTGCTCGAATGGCAACCCGGCGACGGAACGCTCATCCGGACGGCCACGACAGTGCCGGAGGCGGTAGCCCGGCCCGCCGGCAGTTGAGCCCGGTCCCGGCACGGTGACCGAGCCAGCCTACGTGCGCTCACCGTTCCGGCGCGGCTGGCGTCCCCCCTCGGCGCGCAGCGCGCGGCGCTCCGCGAAAAATCTTCTGAGCAGCTCGCCGCACTCTTCCATCAGCACGCCGCCGAACACATCCACCCGGTGGTTGAGCTCAGGTAGCGCAAACAGGTCCATGGCGCTGCCGGCCGCCCCGGCGCGCGGATCCCATGCGCCGAACACCAGCCTGTCCACCCGCGCGTGCACGATGGCCGAGGCGCACATGGGACAGGGCTCCAACGTCACATACAAAGTGGTGCCGGCCAGGCGGTAGCTGCCGAGGGAGCGTCCCCCGGCGCGCAGCGCCTCGACCTCTGCATGCGCAGTCGGATCGTGGCTGCCGATCGGGCGGTTGGCCCCCACGGCGATCACCTCTCCCTCGCGCACCAGTACCGCACCCACGGGAACTTCCCCGCCGCGGTGCGCCTCTCCGGCCTGTTCGAGCGCGACGCGCATGAAATCCACGTCACCGCGCATGGCGAGTTCCATCCTCTAAAATGCCTGAATGTCGCTGACGCGGGCGCGAAGCCGGCCCTTGGCGAGGCGTGTGTCGAGCTCCTCGCCGGCGGCAACCGTCGCGGCATCGGTGACCACTGATCCATCGGCCCGCGTAACGATCGCGAAGCCACGTGCCAGGGTCGCGAGCGGACTGGCGGTGTGCAGCGTCCGGTGCGCCAGATCGACCCGGTGGGTCAGGCGCGAGAGTTGCCCCTCGATTGCGCGGCCGAGTCGTGCCCCGATCGCTTCGCTGCGCCCGAGATGCTCGCGCATCGGGTACTCGGGCGATCGCTGCGCCAGCCTCGCGAGGGTCTCGGCGAGGCGGTTGCGGTTGACGTGCAGTCCGTTCCGCACGGCGCCTGCGAGTCGCTGCTCGAGATCGTCCAGGCGCTGCGCCTGATGCGCCAGACGCATCCCCGGATGCGCCGATCTCAAGCGCGCGCCCGCACTCTCGGATCGATGGGACAGCGCACGCAACTCGCGCCGGATGCAGACGCTCAAGCGCTCGGCCGTGCGTGCGAGCTCATCGAGACAGGTCTGTCGGTCCGGGACCACCAACTCCGCGGCGCCCGATGGGGTCGGGGCGCGGGCGTCCGCCGCAAAGTCCGCGATCGTGAAGTCGATTTCATGGCCGATGCCGCTCACCACCGGAATTACGCACGCGCGTATGGCGCGCGCCACGCGCTCGTCGTTGAAGCACCACAGGTCCTCGATCGACCCTCCACCGCGCGCCAGGATCAGCACGTCGCACTCGGCTCGCATCGAAGCCAATCGCAGCGCTTCGACGATCGACGGCGCGGCGCCCGCCCCCTGCACCGCGGTCGGATAGACCAGCACCGAAGCGGGCGGAAAGCGGCGCGCGAGGATATTGAGCACATCGCGAATCGCCGCTCCGGTGGGCGAGGTGACCACGGCGATGCGGCGCGGAAAGCGCGGCAGGCTCCGCTTGCTCTCGCGCGCGAACAGCCCCTCGGCGGCAAGCTTGGCCTTCAGCCGCTCGAACTCTCGTTGCAAAGCGCCGACACCGGCCTCCTCCAGATGCTCGACGATGAGCTGGTAGTCTCCGCGTGGCTCGTACAGGCTGACGCGACCGCGCACCAGCACCTGCTGACCCGCCTTGGGCGTGAATCCCACCGCCGAGTTCTTCAGGCGGAACATCGCGCAGCGCACCTGCGCCTCGCGGTCCTTGAGCGAGAAATACCAGTGCCCGGAGGCCGGCTGCGAGAAGTTCGACAGCTCCCCCTCCACCCACACCGCCCCCAGCCCCCGCTCGAGGAGCGTGCGCACCTCATGGTTCAGGCGCGAAACCGTGAAAACAGTGTGCCCGGTCGAGCCGGCTTCGAGGTCCGGGGGAACGATCGATGGCATGCCGCCACCATACCACCTGCGGTTTACGCACGCCCGGTCCATGCGTAGAATTAGCTATGCGAATTCTCGAAGAAGCCCTGACGTTCGACGACGTCCTGCTCGTTCCGGCCTACTCCCAGATCCTGCCACGCGAGGCCGATCTTTCCACGCGTCTGACCCGCCGGATC
>JAKAFQ010000241.1 GCA_021817875.1 Pseudomonadota bacterium | reverse complement strand
GAGATGATGTAGGTGAGCAGGGCGAGCGCGCCGAACGACAGGGTCAGGCGGTCACCGAGCGCGAGCTCGCAACCGAACAGCGAGGCGACGACGAGCAGCGGATCGAGCTGTTTCAACAGGGAGACGACCGCCGGCTCGAAGTTTCCGAGCCGCACGCGGGGTTGCGCGAACTGTTGCGCAGTCGTCGACATGATAAAAAATATAGGACCCGGCGCGCCCGCCCGGCATCCGCATTGTCACGGATCGGGGTGCGGCGGGCGCCATCGGTGCGGCGCATGTCGCGAAGCGAAAGGACCCCGGGGAATGTGCGCAGCGCGGTGAGCGAAAGACCGGGTCCGAGCCATCGGATCAGACGCGCGGCGCGCGCGTGACGCCGGCGTGAGCCGGACCGTTGGCCGCGCTGCTGCCGGCCGGTACGGCCGCCCGGGGCCGGCCGCGCAACACGACCGGTGTCTGGCGCAGCAGGCTGAAGATGCGCGGACCGCGGACCAGGTAGCGGCGCGAGAGCCGGCGCGGATCGTGCGCCAGCCGGTACAGCCACTCGAGCGACAGACGCTGCAGCCAGCGCGGCGCGCGCCGCTCGCGGCCGGTGAGAAAGTTCAGTGAGGCCCCGACGCACAGGGCGAGTCCCCGCGCCACGCCGCGCTGGCCGAGCCGGGCGGCGAGCAGTTCCTGCTGGGGCGAGCCGACGGCGAGAAAGCAGAAGCGAAACGGGCTCGCCCGCTCCACGACGCTGAGGCAGCGCTCGACGGCCGCGGCATCCTGGATGAATCCCATCGGCGGATTGTGGTGATGCAGGTCGGTGAGCGGGTAGGTGGCCGCCAGATGCGCCACCTGGGACTCGTCCGCCCCGATGAGCACGATCCGGTCGCCCGGACGGATGATGCGCTCGAGCAGGGCGGCGGTGAGGTCGGAGCCGGGGCACACCGGCAGGCGCTGGCGCTTCAGCACACGCAGCAGCCGGGCGGCGAAGCGGCTGTCGAGCAACACGAAATCCGCGCGCGCATAGCAGGATCGGAACAGCGGATCGTCGTGGCAGCGGATCAGGTGATCGACATTCGGAGTGACCACGAAGCCGAAGCGGCTCTGGCCGAAGTGCGCGGCCACCTCGAGGAAGGCCTCGAGGCCGTAGTCATCGAACGTGTGAACGAGGGGGGGCGGGGCGGGGGATCCGGGACTCATCGCAGGGTTCTCACGGTGGACGGCGGCCGTCCGGGGCAACGGCGCCTGCGCGAGCAGCGCCGCCCCCGGGGCGCAGCGGATTCGATCCGGGACGGTGAGTCTAGGGCGCAAGGGACCGTGCCCGCCATTGCGTGAACTATCAGGGGCGAGGCGCGTGCCGCAGGTCTCATGGGGGCGGTCGGCTGTGGCTGGGTGGAAATCCCGTATGGATCGCCGCCGGTCGATATGCGCTCCTCGCGGGTGGAATCGCGCGTGATGCGTCCACGTGGGAGGCTGCGCTGACATGAAACATGACCACTGTGTGCAGGGTGCGGCCTGGGAGATGGATCGGGAGATGGATCGGCCCATCCGTGCCGCAGGGCGAGGCGCGGCCGCCCGGCGCGCCCTGCTGCTGGCCTCGGCGACGGTGCTGGCATGGGGCGCGCAGCCGGGGCGGGCCGCGACGCAGGTGAGCCCGTTTGCGACGGTGCGGGTCGAGCATGACTCGAACGTGTTCATGCGCCCCTCGGCTGCCCCGCCGCTGGCGGCACAGGGCATCTTCGCCCTGGGCGACACGCTGCAACAGTACGAGGCCGGCGTGGACGCGAAGTTCGACTGGGGGGCGCAGCACCTGACACTCGAGGGTCGGGGCACGCGCCAGCGCTACGACCGATTCTCGTTTCTCGATCACACCGAGTACCGCTTCAAGGGCGATTGGCAGTGGCGGCTCGACACGGTGTTCGATGGCGCGCTGTCGTACGTGCAGCGCCGTTACATGGCGCCGTTCGCCGATACCCTGACGACCGCCCTGCTGCTCGACACGGAGCGGACGGCCGAGGCCGTGCTGCGGCTGCGGGTGAGTCCGCAATGGCGGGTCGTGCTGACGCCGCTCTACCACGCGCTCGACACCCCTCTGCCGTCGTTTCCCGCATTCCGGCTGCAGGAGCGCGGCGGGACGGCCGCACTGCAGTATCTCGGATTCGGCAAGCTGACCGCCGGGGTGCAGATCGCCTACACGCGGGGCCGCTATGCGGGCATCGTCGGCGCCACCCGGTACGGGCAGCGGGATGCGAGCCTCACGGCCAACTACGCGGTCAGCGGGCTTTCGAGCTTTGCGGCGAGTGCCGGCTATACGCTCCGCGACACCGAACCGAATGCGCTCGATTCGGTCGTCCGTCCCGGGTACGCCCCGGACGCATTCGCCGGCTACGCGGGCGTGCTCGGGCGCACTTCGAGCGCCACCGGGCAGCTGAGCTATCAGCGCACGTTCACCGGCAAGACCCGCGGGTACCTGTCGGTCTTCCGCCGCCTCGACAGCTATACCGCCGGGGCCAACCCGGAGATCGCGACCGGCGGGGCGATCGGGGTCCGGTGGCGGGCGGATGCGCGAGTGACGCTGCACGTCGACTACAGCCTGACACGCGAGCAGATCCGCGGCGGTCTGATCGTGGCGAACGTCACCGATCGGAGCGATCGGCTGCAGTGGGCGCGCGTGCAGGTGCGCTATGCGCTGCGGTCGTGGATCACGATCCAGCCCTACGTGATCTGGGATCAGGAGCACTCGAGCCTCCGGCTCGGCAATTACACCGCGACCACGGTGGGCCTCGAGCTCACGGGACGGATGGGCCGGTGAGTGCCGCTTGGCGCAGACCGGGTGCGACGCTGCGCAGGTGTGCCGCCAGGCGCAGCGCGAGCGCCACCACGGTCAGGGTGGGGTTGGCCTGACTCGAGGTCGGGAAGACCGCGCTGCCGGCCACGTACAGGTTGTCGATGCCGTGGATGCGGCAGTGCGCATCCACCACGCTCGTGTGCCGGTCGGTTCCCATGCGGGTGGTGCCGAGATGGTGGCCGCCGTAGGCGCCGTAGCGCAGCATCTCGAATTCGACCGCGTCCGGATCGTACTCGAAGGTGCCGACGCCCGAGGTGCGCAGGTCCTCGGCCAGCAGGCCGACGGCGGTGCGCACCGTCTCGAGGTCCGCCGGACTGTAGCGCCAGTCGACGCGCAGGCGGGGGAGTCCGAGCGCATCGCGCTGGTCCGTCAGGGTGAGACGGCTGGCGGCCGTGGGCTGCTGCTCGGCATGGAAGTCGAGGCTGAAGTGTCCGGCCGGAGAGCGCAGGATCACCGAGGGAAATTTCCGCTCGGCGAGCGCCCGATCGCGCAGCATGTGGCAGGCGAAGCCGAACACCTCCCCGGGAGCGCGCACGACGTTGCCGAGATGCCCGAGCCAGGCCTGCGCGGAAAGCCGTTCCTCGCCGTGCAGGCGCTTGCCGTATTCGTAGGGAATCAATCCCTTGGCGAGCTGCAGCGCCGAGAGCACCGCGCAGCGGTGCGACGGGTCGGTGATGTGCGGATGATGCAGCCGGGCGATGAAGTTGCCGATGCGCAGCCTGCGTTGCGTCTCGGCAGTGAGCGCGAGGCGCCGGCGGCAGTAAATGCCGTCGGCGTCGCGGTCGTAGCCATGCCAGATGCGATCGGCGGCCCGCTCGAAGCGCAGCCTGCCGATCGTTCCGGCGAGATGACACATGTAGTAGCGGCCGACCACGTCGTGATCATTGCCGATCCCCCGCGGCATGACGCGGCGGCTCGACAGCAGCAGGCGCGGAACCTCGAGGCCTCCGGTCGCGAGCACGAAGCGGGCGGCCCGGACGTGCAGGTGCCTGCCGCGCAGTGTCTGCACCCGCAGCGATTCGACGGCGCCCGCCCCGGGATGCAGCACGATCTCGGTCACGTTGGCATGCAGGAACACGTGGACGTCGGGCGCGGCCCGCAGCTCCGCCCGGTAGCGTGCGCCGAAGTCCGTCGGGCGGCTGAAGCGCTCGAGCGAGTCGCTGGAGAAATGGGTGCTGCGGAACCCCTCGATCATGGGGCGCAGAGGACGCTCGAAGGCCTCGCTCGCCCGGTAGCGGAAGGCCCCGGCCTCGCACAGCGCGTTGGCCCGCGGATAGAACGGCAGCAGCGTCTCGAGGGCGATGGGCCAGCCGCTCAGTGGTACGTATTCGCGCGGCTCGAAATCGATGGGGTCGAAGGGAATGCAGCGTCCGCCCCACAGGGTCGTCGTGCCGCCGAAGCGTCGCTGCCGGTAGCGGTGCGGCGGGCTGTGCAGCCGCTCATCGGCCACCGTGCCCCGGTAGAGCCTCTGGGCGCTGCGCTCGGCGTGCAGTCCGCCGCCTTCCAATACCAACACCTGATATCCCGAGCCCATCAGATCGAGCGCGAGCGTGATGCCGGCGGCGCCGGCGCCGACGATGCACACGTCGGCGCTGAGCAGCCCCGGCTCACCGAGGTCGTTGGCGTCGTGGATCATGGGGTGGGTCGATCGGTCCGAACTGGGCGAGCACCGGAATGCCGAAGTGCCGCTCGAAATCGTCGCGGCAGCGCAGCCTGCGGTTCACCAGCAGCTCGTAGACGAACGGCAACCCGAGCGCCAGGCCGAGACTGAGCACGCAGCTCGCGAGAAAATACTTGATCTTGTGCGGCTTGACGGCGAGGACCGGCGGGACGGCGCGGCTGACCAGGCTCACGTCGCTGACGTTGCCGCTGGAGGCGAACTCGATCTGCGGGTAGCCGTCGAGTGCGCGCTTGTAGGTGGCCTGCACGGACTGCAGCTCGAGCAGCAGCTTCGTGCCCTCGTCCTGGATCCGCCGCCGCGCGAGGACCGTCTGCCGCTCGGCGGCCACCGCGGCCTGGTATTTCCCGACGAGCCGCTGCGCATCGAGCAGCTGTGCCGACAGTCCGTGGGCGATCGCGTCCCGGGTGGCGGCGATCTGCGCTTGCAGGGCGAGCACGGTGGGGTGGCGGGGCCCGAGCGAGGCGCGCAGCCGCGCCAGCTGGGCCTGCTCCCGGGCGAGCGTCTCCTCGCCCCCCGTGGTGGCATCGCGCTCGGTGCTGCCCCACACCCCGGCCTGTTTGCGTGCCTGCAGGCTGCGCTCGGTGTTCTGCGCCGCGAGCAGCTTCTGTTCGAGATCGCGCAGCGCCGCCTCGGCCTCGTCGTCCGGGCCCGGAGCGAGGTCGATCATGCCGTGTCGCTGGCGGAACGCGGCCACCTGATTCTGCGCCTCGATGGTCTTGGCGCGCAGGTCGGCGAGCTCCCGCCCATAGACTCGGGCGCGCTGCGCGGCCGGCTCGTTGATGCGCTGGCGGTTGAGTTTCAGGTACTCGGCGGCCACCGCATTGGCGATGGCCGCCGCCTCGGAGGGACGGGCGGAGGTGGCGGCGACGTACAACAGATCACTGCCGGCGCCCTGCGAGACGTTGAGCGCCTCGTACAGGCGCGTGAGCACCGCTTCGCGCAGCGCGCTCGGCGGTCCCGAGAATCCCCGCGTGAACTCCGGGTCGCGCAGCAGGTGCAACCGGTCGATCACCGGCTGCAGGACGACGGCGCTGCGGATCAGCTCGATCTGTGTCGGGATGAACGTGTTCTGCCAGCCGGGCGGCAGGTCGCGCGTGGCGAGCGGATCCCGATCGCCCTGGTTGACGATCAGGGTCGCCGTGGCGACGTAGCTCTTCGGCAGCAGCTTGATGATCACTCCGAAGGCGAGGATCAAGGCCAGCAGCGTGTACAGGCTGCGCCGCCCATGGGCGCGCAGGATGCTCAGCACCTGTGCCAGGGACAGGCCGGGCATCGGCCCCGGGTCCTCGAACGCGGGGAAGGCCGGCAGCGGCGGCGCCTCGTCGAGCACCGCCGGCAGAGCGTCGCGTGCGGCTTTCAAAAGATGCGCTCCTTCACGGTGATCACGTCGTTCGGCCGGACTTTGCCTGTCTGGCGCGCCGGGAGGAGCCGGTCGCGGCCGCCGGGCAACTGCCGCTTGATCACGACCCGGCCCATGCTGCCCATGTTGGTGATGCCGCCGGCCCGGGCGATGGCCTGCAGCACGGTCATGCCCGGATCGAGACGGAACCGTCCGGGCGCATGCACCTGCCCGACGACATAAAACACCGGTGCCTGCGGCACGTAGACCTGGTCGCCGCCGTCGAGCGTGAGGAGCGCCGCCTGGGGCGCGACGCCCTCCTCGGCGAGGCCCTGCAGGTTCACGGCGAGACGCTGCACGGTGCCGCCGGGAGCCGGGCGCAGGATGTAGACGGTATTTGCGCCATCCGCGGTCTCCCCGCCGGCCTGCGCCAGCAGCTCGAGCACGGTCGTACGGGACTCGATCGGATAGATCCCGGGACGATGGACCTGTCCGAGCACCGCGACCTGCTGGCTGCGCGACTTCACGATGGTGAGCGTGACGTGCGGGTGCAGCAGAAACTGCCCGTCACGCAGTGCCGTTTGCACCTTGCGCGCCGCCTGGGACGGCGACAGGCCGCCGACCGGCACGCGCCCGGCGAGCGGGACGCTGATGGATCCGTCATCGCCCACGTAGACGGTTCCGTCCATGTTCGGTTGACCGAACACGCTCAGGCGCACCTCGTCGCCCGGGCCGAGGATCAGCAGCGGCGCCGGGGCGTTCGCCGGCACCGGGCTCGCCGCCGGCGCGAGCGCTGCCGCGGCGCTCGCCACGGGGGCAGTGGCCGC
>JAKAFQ010000240.1 GCA_021817875.1 Pseudomonadota bacterium | reverse complement strand
CGCCTTCCACGCAGCCGCCGCCGGCAGCCGCCGCCTCGAGGGCCGGATGGAATTCTCCCTCTGGGTCGGTCGAGAGTTCCCGGCAGCCGGCGTCCCCTGCACCTCGACCTCTCGTTGACGATCGCGGGACCGGGTCGGCCGCACCGTGTTGGGATCGATTCCATCGCGGCTCGCCTCTGCCGGGCCCTTCGTCCCGGCCGTCTGCTCTCCGCGCTCTGCAGCCCGTTTCGCCATGGACGTCTCCTATTGCTGCAGCGTCTGAAGGAACTGCTCGACCGCGGCATTCATCTCCTCGGCCGTCAGCCGCTCGCCGTCGGCCTTCTCCGGCAGCTCGATCTCACCGAGCGGCGCCTCGAAGTCCTCCAGTGTCAGGGAGTCCAACCGATCGATGTCCTCCACCGTGGCCTCCCTGAAAACGGGTCTGCTCGCCTCTCGGATCTCACCGCCCGAGGCAGGCCCGGCCGCCGCCTCAATGGATCCCGCTTCTCCCGGCGCCGCCGGCGCGGGCGTCTCGATCGGGGCCGGCGCCACCACCGGCGGCGGCAAGAGCCGCGCCCGAAAGCGCGCATCCTCGAAATACCGGATCTTTCGGCAGCGGATGGGCCAGAGCCCCTCGTAGAAGATCAGCGCCCGGTCGGTTCCGAGCGCCTTGACCTCCTGCGGCAGAAGCAGCGCGCGGCGCTGCTCGCTCACACTGACGCTCCTTGAGCGCCGTCCCTTCGCATCGCCCCAGTCGAAGAGCGGCCGCGAGAGGGTGCGCGCCTTCACGGTCGTCATCCCGAGCTCATCCGAGATCTCCCGCGCATCCGGGAAGTCCTTCGGCGCGAACACGATCCGCGCAGCCAGACTCTTCAGCATCGTCTCGGCCGCATTCACGCCATAGACCTCGCGCAGCTGCGCCGGCGTGTGGATCACGAGCACGACCCGGACGTTGTAACCGGGGAGGTAACTCACGGATTCCGCGATGATCGGAATGCGCCCGAGAGCGGCGAACTCATCGAGCATCATCAGCACCTGGTGAGTCAGTGTCGGGTCGAGCTCAGGCAGCGCCCGGGTCTGAAGCCCGATCGCCTGCTGGAAGAAAAGACTCAGCACCGGCCGCAGCCGGTGCAGGTCATCCGGATTGACGCCGACGTAGATCGACATCGCCTTGCGGCGAAGGTCCCTGAGATCGAAGTCGTTGCCCGCGGTCGCGGCATCGAGGATGGGGTTCAGCCAGAGATCAAGCCGCGAGGTGAAGGTCTTGCGGATGGAGCTCGCGGTCACCGGCGCCAGGTCGATCACGTCATACAGCGCCCGCACGCACTGGGTGGACAACGGGAACCGGCCCTTGCCCCGTCCCTCCACGATGCGCTTCCAGTGCTGCCCGAAACCCTCATCGTCTGAGGCCATCCCCTGGCGCAGCACCTCGCCGATCGTCTTCGGCATCGAGGGTGTCTCGAACAAATAGAGCGCAATGCCGAGAAAGAGCGAGCGGGCGCTCGCAGTCCAGAAGGGATCGACGTTCGGCGGATCGGGATAAAGCATCTCGGCGATGCGCTGCAGATCGTTCACCCGCTTCAGCGCATCGGAGGAGACGTAGAAGAAGGGATTCCAGCGCGCGGTGCGCCCGTCCTCGGCAAAGGGATCGAAGAGAAAGCACGCCTGTCCCGAGTGCGCCCTAAACCCCGCGGTCAGCGTCCAGTTCTCACGCTTGATGTCGACGCAGATCACCGAGTCCGGCCAGTTGAGCAGGTTCGGGATCACGACCCCGACCCCCTTGCCGGCCCGCGGCGGGGCGGCGAGCACCACGCCCTGTTGCCCGGAGAGCATCAGGCAGCGCCGCCCGAGACGGCCGAGGATGATCCCCCGCTCACCGAGGAGCCCCGCGCCCGCGATCTCACGCCGCGTCGCGAACCGCGCCTCACCGTGGAGCGGCCGTCGCTTCGGGAGCAACAGCGCAAGACCGCTGAGTAACACCGCCGCCGTCCCGCCGAGACACGATCGCACCAACGCCCCATGCACCCGCGGCCATGCGCCGTAGTAGTACGCAAAGCGCAGCACCGTGAGCGGACTCGCCGCGCGTGGATCGAGATGAATCGACCACAGGAAGAAGAACCCCGAGAGATAGAGCGCCGCCGCGACCGCCGCGAGCACCGCGCCCGCGGTCCTGCAGGCCCCACCGACCCAAGCGGTCTTAGCCCGCGGCCGCGAGACCGCGATGCTTGCGCTCGGGGTCATACCAGATTTCCTTGATGTAGCGCTGGTGGTGATCGACGCCGAACTGAATGACGACATCGATCAGGAGATAGAGCAGGTTCTTGATGTCCGCGCGGGCGAGCTCCTGGCCGCCGGCGCTTTGCTTCACGAGCAGGACCAGCTGCTCGAAGGCGAGCTCGGCGCTCGCCGCGTGCACGCTCGTGATCGAGCCCGGGTGGCCGGAGTTGACGTTGCGCAGGTAGTCGAACGCCTCTTCCGATCGGAGCTCTGCCAGCAGGATCCGATCCGGGCGCATGCGAAGACAGGACTCGAGCAGCTGCTTCGGGCTCACCCGCGCGAGCCCCTGCCCGTCCTTGCTGTAGTAGAGGCGCACGTGGTTCGGATGCCGATCGAGCACGAGCTCGCGCGCATCCTCGATGGTGATCAGCCGCTCATCGCCCGGGATCTCCCGGATCAGCGCCTTGGTCCAGGTGGTCTTGCCGGAGCCGGTGGGCCCCGAGACGAGGATGTTCCTGCGGCTCACCACCGCGAGGCGCATGAACGCCTCGTAGGACTCGGCCTCGAGCAGCCGCTTGAGCTCCAACTCCGTCTCATCGAGCGCCTCGCTCGCGCGCCGGGTCGCGCGGAAGATCCCCCGCCGTGCGAGCTCCTCGATCGACCAGATCTCATCGGACGGCCGGCGGATCGTGATCGCGACACACCCCGGAGTGGACGCCGGCGGCAGCACGATCTGGATGCGCTCGCCGCTCGGAAGCGCGGCGGAGAGGAGAGGGGATTCCTCATCGATGCGCTGGCGCGTCGAGTTCGCCACCAGCTTCGCGAGCCGCCGACACCAGTTGAAGTCCGCAAACGGCAGCGCCTCGCAGCGCCAGCCCGAGCGCAGCTCGAGGAAGGCCTCCCCGGGGCGGTTGATACAGAGCTCGGTCACCTCCGGGTTCGCGAGCCACGGCCGCAACGCCCGCAGCGTGAGCTCGAGCGCCGAGCTTTGCGGCGCGCGCGCCACCGCAGGGGCTTCCTCCGACCCTCCCTGCCTCCCCGCGATCGGGACGATGGGCTCACCGGCCTGTGGGTCGCAGCGCATAGACGGACCTGAAGTCGATGTTGCGGGCGACGAGCACCTGGATCCGCGCGCCGTTCGGCACCGTCACGGTCGGCGGAATGTCGACGGTGCTCTTCAGCGCCTCGGTCATGACGCCCTCGGTGGTGTCGGGCTCATAGATCAGCGCCCCGCCCTGGCTCTGCGACTGCACCCCGTACTGGATCCCGCCGTTGATCACCGAGATCAGGATCGCCGCCCCGAAGCGCTCCCAGAAGTGCCGGTTCACGGTACCCGTGAGTCCCGATCGGCCGAGCGCATCCGTTCCCGGCGAATCGAGCGGAATCACGATCCCGCCCGGCGTGCGCGCCTCCGTCCAGAGGACGAAGACGCGCGCTGAGCCCTGCTGCACCTGGCCGCGGGTCTCCCCGACGAGCTCGGTCCCGCGGGGCAGGAGCACCACCGTCCCGTCGGCGCCGAACGTATCGGTCGCCGTGATGCACGTTGTCATGCCGGGCAGCGTCGAGTCGATCGCCGTCTCGAGCGTGCAGTTGATGAAGGCTCCCTCCGGCAGGAGCAGCCGCCGCGTGGGCAGTACCGTGGGCCGCGCCGTCCTCGTCACCGTGGGGGTGAGCAGCGCACCCAACCTACTCGTGGGTGCACCGGTCCCGGAGAAGCCCGCCGGCGGCGGAAGAGCCCCTGTCCCGGCCGCCGCGATCTCACCCGCTGACGGCTGTCCGCCCTGGCCGGATGCCGACGATGCGCCGCTCGTCGGGTTCGTGTCGAAGGCGGGTCCCGAGAGCTCGCGCTCGAGCGCCCGCTCCCGCAGTGATCTGCCGCCGCCGACCGGTGTCGCGGTCCCGCCATACGCCGGTGCACCTTGCGGGTACCCCGCGAGTATCACCGGATCCGATCCCGGCATCGGCGGCGGCGCCGGCGGAGGACCGAGTGCGCTCGCAACGAGCGATGACTTGGCGCCCGATGCGATCGCCGGCGGCCGGATCGGCCCGAGCGGCGGCAAGCGCACGGTGCCCGAGGCCTGTTGGCGGACGGCCGCTTCCCGGGTGCCGCGCGCCGCGGACTCCGCGGCGAACGTATGCGCGTAGTACCAGCCGAGAAGCCCCACACCGAGAGCCGACATCAGTCCCAAGGCGAGGAGGTTCGTGACGCGTGACTGCAGCGAGCGGGCCCGGTTGATCGAGCTGATCCCGCGCTCGCCCACCACCCGGGGCCCGGTATCGTTCCCGGAACCCGGGGCGACTTGACCTTCCTCGTCGCGTGATGCGCCTTCGAGCTTTTTCGGCTCCGGTGCCCGTGGTGCGCCAAAGAGCCTCACGGCCGCGCTCTCCTCACCACCCGCCGCACCGAAGGACTGATCGTGCCCGAGGCGAGACGCTTGCCCCCGCCCGTGAATCCCTTGTTCACGATGTAGCCGACCAGCCTGCCGCGGCGCAGCACGAACCGATGGGCCACCCGCTCGATCACCATCGTGCCCTGATGCATGCTGAAGTTGACGAGCGACTCCGCCCCGTCGGCGTTCAGCACGAAGACCGCGGGCAGCTCCCGGCGCGCCCCGAAGGTAAGGCGCGTCTCGATGCCGTTGTCGGACGCCGCGACCGGTTTCAACGCCGCACTGCCGCAGTACCAGTAGTCGAGATTGAGCGCGGGCGCGTGCTCAGCACGCTCGAGCGCTCCCCTCACGCGCTCGCCCACCGTCGGAGCCCGCGCCACGGTCGGCTTCACCGGATAGATGAACCGCACGGCATACATGACGTGCACCCCGTCATGCGGTGGGCCTCGCCTCGCCGAGTAATCGAAGTAGTAGCGGTGCCGGCTCGTCGTCACCGTGATGTTCGTGTGCACGGCGAGGGCCTTCGGGCGCAACGTCAAGACATGCCCATGCGCGCTGTAGATGAGATCCTCGGGGTCGCCCGCCGAGAGTCCGACGAACGTCTCGTGGGCGCCGAAGACGAGGTCGAGCTCGTAGCCGACGAACCCGTAGAGCCGATAGACCTGGTCGCGCTCGTAGACCACGGTGCGGATGCGCGGATCGAGCCGGCCCGGTACGGGGAGGAATTCCGCTCTCGCGGCCGTGGCCACAGAGAGCGCGAGCGCCGCACCGATCCACACTCCGATGTGATGCGCGCGTGTCCTCATGACACACCTCCCTGCCCGGGCGTGCCCGCCCCGGATGTCCGCTCCGGCAGCACTTCGGGCTCGGCATGGAAGTCGAGGACCTTGAACCCCAGCGGATTCCAGTCCCGATCCCTCGGGTTGGACGACGGCTTCGTGTAGGTGTACTGGATCGTCGCGATCCAGTAGCTCTGTTGCGCAGCGCTGCCGCCGGCGGGATGCACCGCCTTGAGGTAGCGCACCTGCGCCAGGTCGTGCATCCCGCTTGCGTGGCTGAAGAGGCTGATCGCGATCACGTGCGCGCTCACCGTCGTGCCGTCCTTGTAGCGATTGAGCGGCGAGTCGGGATTGGTTCGCGCCCACTTCGTGTACCAGAGCTGATTGCGCTCGGGTGAGTTGAACGCCCCGCACTCCTCGTAGTCGCTCTCGGCGGTGGCGAAGTCGAAGCGCTCGCAGACCGTCACGTACTGATCGAGGAAGTAGCGCGTCACGGCCGCGGAGAAGTCGTCCTTACCGGCATAGACCGGCACCGTATCGACGATGCCCGTGCTGCGATCGACGCGGATGACGAACGGCACGACACGCTTCAGGGGCATGAGCAGCATGAGCGCAAGCGCGAGCAGCACGAGCCCCGTCCACCCCGCGCCCGCGACCCACCAGGCGGTGCGCTCGCCGCGGCGCGCCCGGCGGATCCGATCGGCATCCCAGCTCGCGGCCTCCTCGAAATAGGCCTCGAGTGCCGGATCGCGCTTCATGGCGAGTCTCCGCTCGCATGTGAGCGCCGCTCTGCTGGCTTAGGCCTCTGCGTCGCGGCCGCCTTCGCCGGGGGATTGATGCGCACGAGATCCCCGCCACAGCGAAATCCCCGATCCGACGCACAGCCGGCGGTCACGGCACTCAGCACCACGATCACCCCGCCCCACACGAATCCTCTGCCTCTCATGAGCGACTCCCCCGAATCGTGTTCTCCCGCCAGCCGCGCGTGACCGCGCGCGCACCGCCGGCGATGCCGTGGCCCAAGTGATAGCCCGCCTTGCGACTGAAACTGTCCCAGCGCGTGGTCTCGCGATCGAGCAGCGCCCCGCGCGCGAAGTCCCCCGAGCCGCGCGATGCCCGCCCGAGCCCCCACGCCAGTGCCGCGCTCACGATGCCGAATGAGCTGAGCGCCAAGCCGCTCGCGAGCCCCGCGGCCATGGGCATCACCTGGCGCATCACGAGGAAGGTCAGCCCCGCGGCCATGCACACCCTCACCCCTTCCGCGATCGTGATGCCACCGCCGGTGCTCACCGCCTGGTTCGCGGCATCCGAGAGCAACGTCA
>JAKAFQ010000239.1 GCA_021817875.1 Pseudomonadota bacterium | reverse complement strand
ACTATCTGATTGCCGGCGCAAGCCATTCGGGGCTCGCCGCCCTGCACGCGATCCGCCTGGTGGACGCCGACGGCTCGTTGACCGTGATCGGCCGGGACCGCGAGCTGCCGTACTCCCCGACCGTGCTGCCGTATGTCGTGTCGGGACGCTCAGACCCCAATCGGGTATTCCTGCGCAACCAGGCGTACTTCGCGCAGGCACGGGCGGCGTACCGCTGCGGACACGCGCTCGTGCGGCTGGACCCGGCTGAGCGGATAGCGGAACTCGACGACGGCAGCCAGCTGCAGTTCGGCAAGCTGCTGCTCGCAACCGGCGCGCGGCCGGTGATACCGCCCATTGCCGGCCTGGCCTCGACGCCCTACCACGTTCTGCGCACGCTCGATGACGCGCTGCGGCTGCGGGCGCGGCTGCCGCAAACCCGTCGGGCAATCGTGCTCGGCGGCGGACTCATCGGGATGCATGCCGCGGAAAACCTGGCGAAGGGCGGCGCGCAGGTGACCATCGTCGAGCTGCAGGGCCAGGTGCTACCCGGCTATTTCGAGGCCGATGCGGCCGCCATCATCGCCCGTGCATTCGAGCGCGCCGGCGTCACGATCCGCACCGGTGCGCGCGCCGCGGCGGTGCACAGCGCCCCGGAAGGTATCGTGCTCAGCCTCGAGGACGGTTCAACGGTCCCGGGCGACCTGCTGGTGATCGGCGCCGGGGTGACTCCGGCGGTCGATTTCCTCGACGGCGCGCAGATCCGCTGCGATCGCGGCATCCTCGTCGATGCGTCGATGCAGACCAGCGCCGCAGGGGTCTGGGCGGCCGGCGACGTCGCGCAGGCCGCGAGTTTTTACGATGCGCGGCCGGTTCTGAACGGCATCCTGCCGAATGCGGTCGAGCAGGGCCGCATTGCCGGCATGGCCATGGCGGGTGATCAGACGCTGCAGGGGTACCGCGGCGCCGTGCCGCTCAACACCTACAGCTACTTCGGGCACCATGCGGTCTCGGTCGGCAGCGGCAGCGTGCCGGCCGGAGCCGAGGTCGTGACGCGCAGCGACGCCGAGGCGGAGCGCTATCTCAGGATCATCCTCGACGAGGGACGGCTGCACGGCATCTTCGCCATCAACACCCCGCTCGATCCCGGTGTCATGTGGCAGCTGGTCCGACGCCGTACCGACCTGAGCCCGGTGCGCGAACGTTTTCTCGCGCAGCCGCGCGAGGTCGCCCGACAGTTGATGTCGAGCCTGTGGCGCTGAGGAGCACGCCGTGCCTGCGTACAACACCATAGCCTTCCACGCCGATCGCTGCGACGGTTGTGGCGACTGCATGATCGCCTGCGCCCGGGCGAAGTCCTGTTCGGACTCGCCCGCGCGCGCGCGCCTCGAGGTGCTCGCCAACGGCGAGGGCCGCTTCGAGCTCGCGATGTGCCGGCAATGCGCCGATCCCGAATGCGTACCGAGCTGTCCGGCTGCGGCCCTGAGCAAGAACGCCGAGAGCGGCGTGATCGAGTGGAACCAGGACCAGTGCGTCAACTGTCTGTTGTGTACTGTAGGCTGCAGCTATGCGGGCATCGCGCTCGACGAGGCTGCCGGCCACGTCGTCAAATGCGATCAGTGCGGCGGCGATCCGGCCTGCGTCCGGGCGTGTAAATCCGGGGCGCTCGAGTACCTGACCGCGGCGCGGATCTACGAGAATGTCGGGGCGCTCGAGGACCTGTTCGTGCCCGGTCTTGCCGGCTGCCAGGGCTGCAATACCGAGCTGGTGATGCGGCACACGCTGCGCCGCGTCGGTCCGGACACGGTGGTCGCCGCGCCGCCGGGCTGCGTACCCGGGATGGGCGCGGTCGGCTACAACGGCCTCACCGGGACCAAGGTTCCCACGTTCCACCCGCTGCTGACCAACACCGCGGCGATGCTGGCCGGCATCAAGCGGTTTTACAAGCGCAAGGGCCGCGAAGTCACCGCACTGGCGCTGGCCGGCGACGGCGGGGCGGCGGATGTCGGCTTCCAGTCACTGTCGGGTGCGGCCGAGCGTGGCGAGGAGATGCTGTTCCTGGTGATCGATAACGAGGGCTACATGAACACCGGCATGCAGCGCTCGAGCTGCACGCCGTACGGGGCCTGGACCACCACGACGCCCGTGGGCCATGAGACGCACGGCAAGAGCCAGGACGCCAAGAACATGCCGCTGCTGATGGTCGGGCACCGATGCGCCTACGTCGCGACCGCATCGACGGCGTACATGACGGATTTCTACCTGAAGCTCGACAGAGCCCTGCAGGCCTCGAAGCACGGCTTCGCCTACCTGCACGTGTATTCGCCGTGCACGACGGGCTGGCGCTTCCCGTCCCGCAAGAACATCGAGGTCGCCCGCAAGGCGGTCGAGAGCAACTTCGTCCTGCTGTGGGAGTACACACCGCAGTCCGGCCTCAGGCTGACGCATCCGGTGGATGACCCGGTGCCGATCTCCGAGTACCTCGAGGCGCTCGGCAAGTACCGGCATCTGACGGCCGAGCAGGTCGCGCACATCGAGCGGCACATCGCCGAGAACGTGGCGCAGATCAGGCGGCAGGCCACCGACGGGGCATCGGCCGCGGCGGCTACGCTGCCCGGGATTTCGAGCGTTCGCGCACAGTGAGGTCGCGCAGCGTCGCGATCGTGATGCACCCGAGAGTTGCGCGGATGGTGTCGTCGATTTCCTGAAGCACGCTGCCGAGAGCGGCCGCTTCGGCCGTGTGGCCGCCGAGATCGCCCGCATGCAGCGCCAGCGATGCGCGCGGCTCGAACAGCTCTATGATGTCGAGCAGGGTCGTGCGGCGTGCATTGCCGCAGAACTGAAAGCCTCCGCCCACGCCTCGCACCGAGCGCACGAGCCCGGCGCGTCCGAGCACGTTCATGACCTTGGCCAGGTGATTGGTCGAAACGCCGTACTTTTCCGCGATGTCCGCCACCGTCATGTGCCGGTTGGGTTCGGCGATCAGCTCCAGAACGGAGTAGATCGCGAGCTGGCTCGCGACTTGCAGCTTCATTCGAGGTCCTTTTCCAGCTGAATGTAGGGACCGGCCATCATGCCTTCGCTGCGAAAGAACAGCATCGGCAACCGGTCGTCACGCGCGACCATGGTGCGCATCTTCGACATGCCCGCCTTGCGGAATTCCGCTGCGATTGCCGCCAGCAACGTCTCGGCGACACCGCTCAGCCGCGCGCCGGCTTCCACCGACAACGCGTACACCCAGCCGCACGGTGCCGAGCCGAATTCCCAGGCCCGGATCTCGCCCACGATGAACCCGAGCACGCGGTCCGTGTCATCCGCGGCGGTCGCGACCAGGAAAATCACCCGGGCTGGCGCCGAGACGCTCTGCCGACGGTACAACTCGAGCCAGTGCGCCGGCTTCGGCAGGCCAGTGGCATGCGCATCGATCGCCGTCACGGCATCGACATCGGAACGCCGCGCCGCACGTATGGTCAAGCGCGCGCCCGCCGGCTGCTCGTCCGCCGCATCCGTGGCGGACCGCTCGATGCCCGGTTGCATTCGCGCGGGCACTCGCTTCACCCGATCCTTCAACACTCCTCCGCGCCGTGCAGGGTACGCCGCCGCAGCCCACAGGCGGCAAATGTTTATTATAGTACCATAATACCCGAGTTTCCGGAGTCCGTACCATCCGTCGGCGTACCCGCCGGGCGCGCCTGCACACGCGCCGGGCGCATCCCGATGCAGCCGCGGCGATCGGCTCGCCGCCGGCGCGCAATGCACGCTCAGGCGTGCAGCTGCGCGTACTTCTCGAGCAGTTGCTCCCGGGTCTCGACGAAATCCGGATTCTGGACGATGCAGTCCGCCGGGCAGACCAGCCGGCACTGCGGCTCGTCTTCCGCCCCGACGCACTCGGTGCACTTCAGCGCATCGATGACATACACCGGGTGACCCGCGGTGATCGCCTTGTTGGGGCAGACCGGCTCGCATGCATCGCATGCGGTGCAGTTGTCATTGATAAACAGAGCCATGTTGCAAACCTCTTGAACTGAAACTCACGCCGCGCGATGCATCTCGCCGCGCGCCACCAGCCGGTCGAACCGGTACGCGCCCCAAAGCGCCGCGCCGATGGCGCCCGCGAACTGTGAGTCCGGGTGGGCACGAACCTCCACCGCCATGCCCTTCGTATTGCCGACCTCCTCGTTCAACGCCGCGATCAGGCCCGGATCCAGGGCGAGACCGCCCGTGGTCATGACCACGCCGTCCTTCAGGCCGATGGACTTCAGCAGCTTCACCAGGCGGCTCGCCATGGACATATGGATACCCTTGACGATGTTCGCCGCGGAAATTCCACGCGACACCATGTTGATCACATCGGTCTCCGCCAGAACGGCGCAGATCGAGGACACCACCTCCGGATTATCGGCCTTTTCCGAGAGGGCGCCCACCTCGTCCTGGGCGATGCCGAGATAGCGGGCGATGTTCTCGAGAAACTGGCCCGACCCGGAAGCGCACTGGCTGGTCATCTTGTAGTTGAGGACCTTGCCCCGCTCGTCCGTCGAGATGGCGCGGCCATGCAGCGCTCCGACATCGAGCACCGCGCGCGCCCGAGGCTCCAGGTGGATCGCTCCGCGCGCGTGGGTCGTCATCGAATAGAAATGGCCGGTGTGAAACGGCACGCTTTCCCCTTCTCCGGTGGTCGCGACGTAGTCGACTTCGCGCTCCGAGAGTTTCGCCTCCGCGAGGAGCTGATCGAAGGCGACGCGCGCAAGCTCCAGAGGGTCGCGCTGGCGAACGCGCCACAGTGAGCGCGCCAACCAGTCGGTCCTGTCGCCCTCCACCCGCATCAGCACCGCCTTGACCGCGCCGGTGCCGACATCGATACCCGCTGTGACCGTCATGCTGCCTCCTCCATTCTCGCGCCGTCGGTATATGCCCGGCGCGCGAATTCCGCCGCGCCGAGCGCGCCGGTGTAAATCGACTCGGGGTTGATGTTGATCGTGATCTCGCCGTAGTTCTCCTTGAGCAGGCCGCGCAGCTCGCGCACCGCCGCTTCGTTCTTGGCGACGCCGCCCGTGAAGGTGAACTCGTTGGTGACGCCGCCTGAGCGCGAGATGATGGAAACCGCCCGCAACATGATGGCACGGTGCAGCCCCGCGAGGATGTCCTCGCGCTTCTCCCCGAGCGAGAGCCGGTCACGCAGCTCCGCACCCGCGAACACGGTGCAGGTCGAGTTGATCCGGACCGGGCGCTCGGATTTCATGGCCATCGGGCCGAGCTCGTGCAGCCCCATGTTCATCTCGTCGGCGATGTAGCCGAGATACCGGCCGCAACCGGCGGCACAGCGGTCGTTCATCTGGAAACTGGTCACCAGTCCTTCGGCGTCGACCTGGATGCCCTTGGTGTCCTGGCCGCCGATGTCGAGCACTGTACGGGTCTGGGGATACATCATGTGCGCCCCCAGTCCGTGGCAGAGAATTTCCGAGCGGATATGCTCCTTGGAAAACGGCAGGGTCACCCGGCCGTATCCGGTACCGACCAGATAGGACTCCTCGAGCTCGATCGCAAGCGATGCATCGATTCTGTTCCGCACCCGATCGGCGACGGCGCCCGCGATGCGCCCGTCCCCTTCGAGCACCCGGGCGAGCGCCCGGCGGAATTTCGTCTCGAGAGCACCCGAAGGCGGACGGTTCTCGACCTCGATGATCGCCTTGTCGTAGCTGTTCAGCAGCACTTCGTACGGAAAGCCCGTCTCACGCGACACGCTCTCGGCGTGTGCGTAGAAGCGCGCCCCGGCGATGTCCCGGAAGAAATCCGATTTGCGTTTGGCGCCAGGCGCGTACAGCTCGGCCGCTTCCTGACGCAGGCGTCTGAACGTCTCCGTGAGCGCTTCGTGCAGCCGGGCCTCGAGCGAGGCGAACTGCCCGCCTTTCAACTGACCGAGGCAGGTACGCTCGAGGTCTTCGAGCCGCTCGACGAACTGTTCCAGGCGAAACAGGCGCTCGAATCCGCCGAGAAACTCGCCGACGCCCTCGCCGAGATCGCCTGCGTCCGTGAGCGCCCGCCGAAACAGCGTGAAGCGGCCGTCGACGCGGGCCTCCTCGCCGGCGATGCGCGTCGCGATTCCGTAGTTGGAGCGCGAATTGGTGATGCCGCGACCGAGGATCCGGCTCGACTCGTCCATGAGCACTGCCTTGGTGGTCGTCGATCCGAGATCAATGCCGATGAATGTTTTCATAGCGTATCCGATCAAGCTGCATGCGCGGTGGCGCCGCGCCGCTGTTCAATCATCTGGAAATAGCTCTCCAGCCGGTTCTTGATGTTCGCCGCCGAGAAGTAGCGCGGATCGACCAGGTCCGATTCGACGAACGCCCCCGGCTTGCCGGTACGTTTCTCCACCTCGCGCATGATCAACAGCTGACCTGCGGAGAAGCTGTTGCAGCTCTTGATGGAGTTGATCAGCAGTCCGTCTGCGCCGTACTCCTCGATGTAACGGCTGAGCATATCGATGCGCATCGGCAGGCTGCGGTTGGTGTACACCCCGAGACAGTACTCGGCCAGGGTCTCGAGCGGCTTGCGCGGGTCGTGACGGAAACCGAGGTCATACACGCCACCGACCTTGGTGTAGCTCGAGGCGACCACCACCGCCCCTTCATCGTAGAACATCTTCCAGAACTGGCGGAAATGAGTGTAGTTCGGCGGTCCTTCGACGACCAGGCGGTACTTTTCCCTGCCCATGGTAGATCGG
>JAKAFQ010000238.1 GCA_021817875.1 Pseudomonadota bacterium | reverse complement strand
ATCGGAGGCAGTGTCCCGCTCGTAGTTGAAGCTTCAGACGGCGGTCGATTCACAGACTACGCGACTTTCGTTTCTTGAACAACACGTTCCTTCTGTCGGCCAAGAGCGGCAGCGAGGACCCAGAGGTCGCGGAAGCCCTGAATCCTTCGAAACGATTTCTCTGCTTGCAAATATCCAGCAGCCGTCCAGCGAACTGCCATTTCCGCGTCGCGGTAGCGGCATACCCGGCCGGAGACGCGCCGTACGGACCCGTTCGGGTTTTCGATGATGTTCGTGGTGCTCAGGCAGCGCACGATCGCTGGCGGCAGACGCAGCCGGTTTACCGTGAAGGTCTCCTCCAGACCTTCGAGCAGGCTCGCCGCCGCGTCGGGGTAGTCGGCGCGCAGCCACTGCGCCTGATGGCGCATCTTCGCGATGCCGTCCTTCTCGGGAAGCTTGTAAGCGGCGTGCATCACCGCGCGCGTCTGCGCCCGGATGTTGTCGTCCCTGATGCGTTCAAGCACGTTGCGCAGCTTGTGCGTACGGCAGCGTTGCACCAGCGCCGAGTCGCCGAACATCTCCTCGATCGCCGAGCGCAGCGCCTTGGAGCCGTCGATCACGAACAGCGTCTTGTCGTCCACCGAGACGCCGCGCGCGATCAGGCTCGCCAACAGATCCTTGACCACCCGCGCGTTCTCGCTCGATCCGACGACAAGGCCCAGCACATGTTTGGCGCCGTCGGCGTCGACGCCAATCGCCGCCAGAATGTGATGCTCGGCCACGACAATGCCGTCGAGGTAGATCGCCAGAAGCTCCACATCATCGAAGCGCCGCTGCATCAGCGCTTGCAGCTCCCGGCGGCTTGCCTCGATGAATTTGCGCGACACGCTGCTCTTGGCAATGCCCACCGTGCCGGCCATCTTCGGCAGCACCGTGGCGTATTTCCGCGTCGACACTCCGTTGACCAGAATCTCGCGCATGCGATCGGCCAAGCGCGGTTCGGCGCACAGACGTTGGTAGGCCGGGACCGGCACCTCGCCACCTTTTCCCGCTTTGGTTCGCAGCCGCGGTCGCGTCACGGAGAGCTTGCGTTCCGCCAGCACGATGCGCCCGCGCTGCTGCCCGTGCCAGCGCACCTCGCCGTCGGCGACGCCGGGGCGCTTGGCCCCAGCGACTTCCTGCGCCGAGAGCGTCAGCAGCCGCTCCACGAAGCTTCGCGCCGCCGCCGTCATCAGCTCGTCCACGCTCGACTGCGCATCTTCAATCAACTCCAGCAACGGCAGCAGCACCTGGTCGCGGTCCGCGAAATAGCTGCGCAGCGCCCCTTTGTCGTCGCGCTTGACCGTCGAAAGCAGCACTTTCCTGCCAGCAGTATTTCCCCTACGATTGCCCATGGCGGTTTCCTTTCCTCGAGTTTCACAGGTTGGCAAACCCGATTCTCTCGGATTCACCAGGAAACCGCCGCCCTCAACCTTCAACTACGTTTGGGACATCGCCCCATGCTTGCTTCCGCGTCAGAGTCGATTCTTCGCCCCTGGCGTTCCGACAGGCGCGATTCGGCAAGCTCCAGCAGGACGTCCTCGACGGTTCGTGCGTTCGATGCGATGGCGCTCGTCAGCGGGTAGCAGCCCAGCGTGCGGAAGCGCACGGTGCGAAGTTCGATGGCTTCTCCCGGCGCGAGGCGGAAGCGCCCGTCATCGACCACCAGCATCATGTCGGAACGTATGACCACCGGGCGCGGCTTGGCGAAATAGAGCGGCACGACCGCAATGCCTTCCTGGTGGATGTATTGCCAGATGTCAAGCTCGGTCCAGTTGGAGATCGGAAACACGCGAATGCCTTCACCCGGACCTTTGCGGGTGTTGTACAGATTCCAGAGTTCCGGGCGCTGGCTCTTGGGGTCCCATCGGTGCGTGGCTGTGCGGAAGGAGAACACCCGCTCCTTGGCGCGCGATTTTTCTTCGTCACGCCGGGCGCCGCCCATCACGACATCGAAACCGTGGCGGTCCAGGGCCTGCTTCAGCCCTTCAGTCTTGGTGATATCGGTGTACAGCGCGGATCCGTGGTCGAACGGATTGATGTTTCTTTCGACGGCATCGGGGTTGGTATGCACCAGCAGTTCCATGCCGCTTTCGCCCGCCACGAAATCGCGGAACCGGTACATCTCCTGAAATTTCCAGCGCGTGTCAACATGAAGCAGCGGAAATGGTGGGGTGCCGGGATAGAATGCCTTTCGTGCCAAGTGCAGAAGAACGCTGCTGTCCTTGCCGATCGAATACAGCAGGACGGGATTGCGCGCTTCGGAGACCGCCTCGCGGAGAATGTGGATGCTTTCCGCCTCAAGGTGCCGGAGGTGCGGCGAGATGCGGTGCGTTGGTCGCAGGAGGGTAGCGGCGGCGTCCGACCCGGCCTTTACGGCGGAACGGTGGCAATCGTCCATCGGGTTCACGGAACTGGCCTTCCGACTCACTCGGATTCGGCCGTGACTGCAATTTGCGCCGGGTCGTGGTCCTTCAGTACCGCCGATAGCAGTTGCGTCGGAAATGCGCTTGGGTGGGCAGTACGGTACATCTCCCAACCGGCTTGATGAAAATTCAGCTTCGCGCTCGCAAGGGACAGATCCGCCTGCTCGGCGAGAAGGCGCGCGTTGTCCACGTCGAACCGGTCGGATTGATGCGCGGCATAGCTGTCTTCCGTCAGTCGCACATTGTTGTGCGCAAGTTCCGCGGACCGGATCGCAAAATCAAGCGTCTTCCGTGCTTCCGCCAGGCGGACCGTTGCGTCCGACGTGCGGTTGGCCGCGCTTGCCATCGCCCCCTGATACTGTCCCTGGGCGCTATCGACATTGGCCAATGCCTGTTTGACGTCGGCTTGGACGTTGTAAACGGGGAGGATCGGCACGGTAAGCAGCAACCCGATCATGTAGTTGCTGCGGCTAGTGGAATTGAGCGCTTCGCCAAACGACGACGTACCGAATCCGAGGAAGTAATATTGCCCGGTGACAGCAAGCGTCGGCATGTATTCCGCGCGCGCCGCGTCGACTTTATGCTGCGCGGAGAGCACTGCTGCGCGCGCGGACAGAACCTGTGGGTCATCTGCGATGACAACGCCGGATCCGTCGGATGGAGGTGCGGGAGGAAGCCAGGGTTGGATCTTCAAATTCAGATCCGTTTGCGGAAGTCCCATGTCGGCGTAGAGCTTTTCAAGGTCTGCGATACGTTGTTGACGGGCCTGGCTGAGTTGCGTTTGCGCTTGCAACATCTGCTGTTGGGATTTGATCAGATCGATTTTGCTTGCGAACTGGCCCTGCATCTTTCGTTGCATGAGATCGACCAGTTCCTCGTCGATGCGCAAGGATCGTTCCAAACTTTGCACCATCAGTTGATCCGTGCCTGCAGCGGAAAAATCGGCGAGAATCTGCTGGAACAGCGAATCCATCGTTGCGGTGAACCCGAGGTTTGCGGATCGCAACGCTTCGATGGCGGAATGGTAATTCGCGGTATCCTTTCCGCCGTTGTAGAGGTTGAAATTCAAGTTCGGCGAGGCGACGCTGACATCAAAAGGATGTTGCGCAGGTACCACCAGTCCACCAATGAATGTGCTTCCGGCACCAGAATACGGATGGAATGTTTGCAGTTGTTCGGTCAGCGTGAGGCTTGGCAGGAATGCCGCAATCGCAGCAAGTTTCTGCGCCTCGGAACCGGTGATATTTGCTTTTGCTGACGTAATCGTTGGCGCATGTTCCAATGCGTAGCGAAGGGCCTGCCCGATGCCGAGGTGAGACGAACGCTCGGCGGCGCGGGGCGAGATGCAAAAGCCCAACGCCATCGCGAGAGCTGCAACCGCTCCCAAGCGCCGAAAGATGACCGCCGCCGGCATCACGGCGCGGGGATCGATGCCGGATCCGCGGCAAAGCGCGTTGCGCGTGCTTGCGCCGCGCGCAGATTGGCGGCGCTGAGCTGCGAACTCGCGTCCTGGAGCGCCTGCGCCATCGGCGGGAACTGCATCCCGCGCAAGTCCGCCGCCCGCATGAGTGCGTAGCCAAGCGCCGGGTCGGCGGCCGATCCACGCCCGTTCGCGATGGTGGTTCCCAGGTTGTAGACGGCGTTGACCACGCCGCAACGGGCCGCGCGCCACCACCACGCCTGCGCAGCGCGCGGGTCCATCGGCACGCCCCAGCCACGGTTGTACAGTGTGCCGAGAAAGCTTTGCGCAACGGGCTCCCCTTGCGCCGCGGCCGCCATCGTCCACCGCGCCGCGGATCGGTTGTCGCCGGACGCGTGCCCGAGTCTTCCGAGCCAGGTTTGCGCCTCCGCGTCACCGGCCCCGGCTCCGCTGCGCAGTGCGTCGAATGCCTGGCTGTCGCCGGTTCGCGCACGCAGAAACCGTTCCCTTGCCTGCAAGAACGCCGCGGTTGGATGGAACGTCATGCACGTCACGGGCGGCTGGGTGTCCGGGGCGGCCGGTTTCGGCAAAACGCCGGCGGCTGCCGCGGCCGCATCTACGTCGAGCAGTCCATAGCCGTAGTGCGCGTTCCAGCCCGCCTCGCCCGTCTGGCGCGCGGCGGCACGTTCGAGCAGACCGACAACCCGTTCGGGCGGAACGCCCGCCGAGCGCAACAACGCAACCGCGCCCGCTGCCGCCGGACCGGCCGCGGAATCCCCGACAAACGGCGCCCACCGAAAGCCGGCCGCCGGATCCGGCATGGCCACCCAAATCCGATCGGGGGTCACAAAAGCGGGTTGCGCAACGCAGTGCAGGGTGGTCCGCTTGTCCCACTGGTTCGTGGCAACCGCATCGTAATCCTGGCACTGCGGCCCGGAATTGGCGAAGGCTTCGGTCACATAGTGATTGCGCCAACCGGTCGCAGGATCGACCGCGGCAACCGCGACCAGCCCCGGCGACACCGCGGAGTTGCCCGCTCCGCCCGCCGTCCGGTAGGACAGCGCGACGGGAGCCATGCCGTTCTCGACCCGGATCGCGACAAGCTTGATGGCGAAGTCTCCGGGAGGCTGGACCCCGTCCGGCAGCAGTACGGCAGCATGCACCCGCACGGGCGCATCCTCATCGTTGGAATACCGAAGCCGTTGGAACGGACAGTTTCCGTGCATCGAACGCAGGACGTCTCCCTGTTCATCGAGCAGGGCCACGGTGACCTGCGCATTCGCGGGCGAACACCGCCGCGACAGGAAGCCGTTCGGGTCGGCGTTCGTGCCCAGCAGCACCTGGATGTCCGCGTGCGGCGGCAAGGTGATCGTCTCGTACGGATCGGAGCCGCCTTCCTCCGTGCGGCCGAAGTCCTGCGCCGAGAACCGGATTCCCTCGACGTCGAGCGGCACGGGCGTCCACTTCGCTTCGTAATAGCCGCTCCCATTGTTGCCGGCCCCGGTGAAAAAGATCACGCGGGGATATTCGCGCGCCAATTCCGCCATGCCGATCGCCTTGGCCGTGGGAAAGTAGAAGACCGGTTGCGGGTTGATGTCGTCGACCACGACGTCGGCACGGAACTCCGTAATCAACGCGCGAGCGCAGGCCACCGTTTGCGCCGGCACCCCACCCGCGCAAAACCCAAGCTTCGCTTGCGGCGCAAGGCGGTGCACGATCTGCATCATCCAGTCGCCCTCGTCACCGCGTCCGGGGTCGAATCCGACGAAGGAGACATCCTTGGGAAGGATGCCGCTACGGGCGAGGACATCGAAATTGGATGCTCCGTCCGAGATGATGCCCACCCGCACCCCCTGTCCCCGGATGCCTGCCGAAAGCAAATCCGAGGCATGCATGATTCCAGGTAGATCGGGGCCAGGAACGGAGTCCGCGTGCGCGGTGCCGATCAGTGCGCCAAGCGCGACGCTCCAGGCACAAACCAACCTCCTGACCCGGCGGGCGTTCATGACGGGGGTTGACGCGGCTACGCCGCGCTTGCGGTGACGGGAGCGAGTTCGCGAAGTAATGGCTCGAGATAGGCTTCGTATGCCTTCCAACGCCCAACGGCCCGGGTGTACAGCGGTTCGCGAACTTGTTGGTAACTCGCGGTATGCACAACGCGTTTCGATTTATGAAAGCCCAAACATGCCGGGTCCCACTCCAGATCGCAAAATTCAAGCAGCCGGCGCACGGAAGTCTCCGGGTCGGAAACGACATCCTCATAATGCAGATCCATCATTGGATATGGGGGAAGAACCTGTTTCCAATGTTCCATGAGTGCGTGGTATTGGCGATAGAACCACCCACAGTCCTCCAGGCTGTAGCTGAATGCGTTTCCTTCAAGGAAGTCCTGGAGATAGCAGGAAAATGCTGTGTCCACCGCATCGCGAATGCAATGAACAACGCGCGCACCGGGGAACAGCAGCGCGATCAACCCCAAATGCGCGAAGTTGTACGGCATCTTGTCTGTTACGCACGGATGCCCTCTCGCTCCTTCCGGCAATCGATTCAGATATCGATACGCGATCTCCGTAAGACCTGCTGAATCGATGTTCGGAAGATACGACGGATAAAGCAAGGGAGCTCGTGCATCGTCACCATCGGGCCAACGTCGCGCAATCCGGTCTAGCATCGTGAGTTCGCCCGATCCGAATACTTTCGGGTGAGATGCCAGAATTTGCTCTGTTAGGCTCGTCCCCTAACGCGGCATTCCGACGATAAAAACCATTTCCCGCCCATCAACGTGGGATCTCGGAGTGGAACGCAGAAATTCCTCCGTGAAGACCTCACGTATTGACCGAAACTCCGCCTCCGTGCGCAATCGGT
>JAKAFQ010000237.1 GCA_021817875.1 Pseudomonadota bacterium | reverse complement strand
GCGCGCCACGGCCGGCGCCGAGCCGCATCTCGGCGAGTCCGGCGGCATCGGCGTCGTTGAGAAACAGCGCCGGCCGGTTGAGCGTGCGCCGCAGCAAAGTGGCGCCGTCCGCCCCGATCCAGGCATGGTCCACATTGGCGGCGGTGCGCGCCCGGCCGTGCTTGACCACGGCGGGAAACGCCAGGCCGATCCTGCCCGTCGCCTCGGGCAGTCGCGCGGCGAGCGCCGCGATCACCGGCAGCATCGCCTCCGGTGTGGCCGGCCGGGGGGTCGGGGCCGAGATCAGTTCACCCAGCAGTCCTCCGGCCGCGAGGTCCACCACCCCGGCCTTGATCGAGGATCCGCCGACGTCGATACCCAGGAGTTTTTCTGTCATGGCATGGATTTTCCGGTCCGGACCGTTGATACGCAACGCGAACGAGCGCCAGCCGCACTCGAGCACCGGACTGCCTGTCCGGCGCCCGCCGTGGATGAGCGCAGCGGTTTCAGGCTGCGACAGCCGCGGCAGGCACTGCCGCCGGGGCCGCCATCGCCCGGGCAATACCTGAGCATCCTTCAGACATTGAGCAGAAGATGCTCGCGCTCCCAGGAGCTGATGACCTGCAGGAACACCTCGTACTCGGCCTCCTTGACGATGGTGAACGCCGAGACGAACGGCTCACCGAGCAGCCGGACCAGCGGCGCGCTGCGCCGCAGTTCGCGCAACGCCTCGTCGAGCGAGCGGGGCAGGCCGAAGGGCAGTTCGTGCGCGCTGCCGCTG
Source organism: Pseudomonadota bacterium (assembly GCA_021817875.1). The sequence goes on along the minus strand of JAKAFQ010000237.1, from coordinate 5,987 downwards.
ATCGGATCGGAGGGCTGCAGGGCCTCGATCATGCCGAGGTAACCGCAGGCGAGCGATGCGGCGAGCGCGATGTAGGGATTGGCGTCGGCGCCGCAGACACGGTTCTCCACGCGCCGGTCCTCCGGTTCCGACATCGGCACGCGCAGGCCCGCGGTGCGATTGTCGTAGCCCCAGTGCACGTTGATCGGCGCCGACAGATAACGCGTCAGGCGACGGTAGGAATTGACGTTGGCGCAGAACAGCGCCATGGCCGCCGGCAGGTATTTCTGCAGTCCGCCGATGTGCGCGAAGAACAGCGCTGAAGGCGTGCCGTCGGCATTGCTGAAGACGTTGCGGCGCGTCTTGACGTCCACGACGCTCTGGTGGATGTGCATGGCGCTGCCCGGCTCCTTGGCATGGGGCTTCGCCATGAAGGTGGCGTACATCCGGTGCCGCAGTGCCGCCTCGCGCGCGGTGCGCTTGAACAGGAAGGCCTGGTCCGCCAGATCCATCGGGTGGCCGTGGATCAGGTTGATCTCCATCTGCGCCGGACCGTCCTCGTGGATCAGGGTGTCGATCTCGATGTCCTGGTCCTCGCAGAACTGATAGATATCGTCGAACAGCGGATCGAACTCGTTGACCGCGGCGATGCTGTAGGACTGGCGGCCGGGCTCGGCGCGTCCGGAGCGGCCCACCGGAGGACGCAGCGGATAGTCGGCGTCCTTGTTCTGCTCCACGAGGTAGAACTCGAGCTCCGGGGCCACCACCGGCTGCCAACCCCGCTGCGCGTAGAGCTCGAGGATGTTGCGCAGTACGTGGCGGGGCGCCATGGTGACGCGCCGGCCGTCGGCGTAAAAACAGTCGTGTATCACCTGGGCGGTGGGCTCGGCCGCCCAGGGGACGCGCCGCACGGTCTTCGCGTCGGCCTTGAGTATGATGTCGATTTCCGCCGGACTCATCGCCGCGCCGGTATCGGGCGGGTAATCGCCGGTGACCGTCTGCAGAAAGACGCTCTCCGGCAGACGCATGCCGCCATCCTCGGCGAACTTCTCCGCGGGCATGATCTTGCCGCGCGCGATGCCCGCCATGTCCGGGATGATGGCCTCGACCTCGGAAATGCTGTGGTCGCGGAAGAACTGTCTGATCTCGCTCACCATTCAGGCGCCTCCGGCGTTGTGCCGCGACTGCGCGCGGTCGCGGCACGCGGCGCCGAATGCCGCGAACAGGGCGTGCGAAAACGGATTTTCCATGACCTTCCATTCCGGATGCCACTGCACCGCCAGCGCAAAGCTCGCAGCCGTCTCGACCCGGAATGCCTCGATCAGGCCATCCGGGGCCCGCGCCTCGACCGCCAGCCCCTGACCCAGCCGCTCGATACCCTGCCAGTGAAGGGAATTGACCCGGACCCGCCCGGTGTCCGCCAGTGCGCGCAGCAGCCCGCCGGGCTCGAGGACCACCTCGTGTGCCGGCCCGTACTGCACCTCGAGCGGCTGACGGTCGTCGTCGCGATGGTCGAGATGGCCCGGAACCTCGTGCACCCGCTGGTGCAGGCTGCCGCCGAAGGCGACATTGACCTCCTGAAAACCCCGGCAGATCCCGAGCACCGGCACTCCGTTCGCGACGGCCTTGCGGATGAGCGGCAGCGTCGTGGCGTCGCGGGCCGGATCGTGCAGGGTGCCCGGAACGCTCGGTGGACCCGAATAGTGATAGGGCTCGACATTGGACGGGCTGCCCGTGAACAGCAGACCATCCAGCCGCTCGAGCAGCTCCTCGAAGCGCAGCTCCTCGGCCATCGAGGGAATCAGCAGCGGCAGAGCGTCCGCGGCATCGAGCAGCGCCCGCGCGTACTTTTCCGCCACCACGTGAAACGGATGCGCACCGATCATGCGCCGATCCGCGGGCAGTCCAATGAGGGGTCGCGCCGATGTCATGGAAGTGCGGGCTATTATAGGGCGATCCGGGAGCCTCCGAGGGACCCCTGCGTGTCCGCCCTGCCCGCCCATGCCGCTTCGTACTACGCCGCCTCGGCGCATCCGGCTGCGCGCAGGGAGCCCCTGGCCGGCTCGGTGAGCTGCGATGTGTGCGTCATCGGCGGCGGCATTGCCGGCTGCTCGGCGGCGCTGCACCTGGCCGAGCGGGGCTATTCGGTGGTGCTGCTCGAGCAGCATCGTATCGGCTGGGGCGCCTCGGGCCGCAGCGGCGGCCAGGTCATCCACGGCGTCGCCTGCGGCCAGGCCCGGCTGGAGCGGCTCATCGGCGATGCGGCCTCCCGCGCCGTCTGGGACATCTCGACCGAGGCGCTGGCCCTGACGAAGCAGCTGATTGCGCGCTACGGCATAGACTGCGACTGGGCCGATGGATACCTGCTCACGGCCATCCGGCCGCGGCACGAGCGGGAGCTTCACGAGGAGGTCGAGCGGCTGAGGACCCGTTTCGAGTATCGCAGCGTCCGGCACGTGTCCCGGGACGAGCTGGGCGCGATGCTCGCCACGACGCGCTACATCGGCGCCCTGTACGATACCAACAGCGGGCACCTTCACCCGCTCAATTACACGCTGGGACTGGCCGCGGCGGCGCAGAGCCGGGGCGTGCGCATCCATGAGCAGACACGCGCCCTCGGATTCACGGCAACCCACGTGCGCACGGCCCGCGGCGAGGTCCGCGCGCGCCAGCTGGTGCTGTGCGGCAACGCCTACCTGGGCAGCACCGCGCCGGCGCTCACCTCCAAGATCATGGCGGTCGGGACCCATATCGTGGCCACCGGGCCACTCGGGGAGCATCGCGCCCGCAGCCTGATCGCCAACAATGCGGCGGTCAGCGACATGAACTGGGTGCTCGACTATTTCCGGCTTTCGGCCGATCACCGGCTGCTGTTCGGCGGTCGGGTGAGCTACTCGGGACTCGGCCAGTCCGATGCCCGGGCGGCGACGCGGGCGCGGCTGCTGAGGGTGTTCCCGCAGCTCGCGGATGCGGACATCGAATACACCTGGAGCGGTGATGTCGACATCACCCTGAACCGCGCGCCGCACTTCGGCCGGCTGCTGCCCAATGTGTACTTCCTGCAGGGCTTCTCCGGACACGGCATCGCCCTCAGCGGAATCGCCGGCAAACTGGTCGCCGAAGCGATCGCCGGGCAAGCCGAGCGATTCGACCTGTTCACCCGGATTCCGCACAGTGATTTCCCGGGCGGCGCGTTCGCCCGCCGCCCGCTGCTGGTGCTCGCGATGCTCTATTACCGGCTGAAAGACCTGTTGTAGAGGCTGCAGCGTCCGGCGAAGGCACGCGGCCGGGGGCGCTTCGCGATCCGCCCGGCTCGTCCCTAGAGCAGCTCGGCGATCTGCACGGCGTTGAGCGCCGCGCCTTTGAGCAGCTGATCGCCCGCCACGAACAGCGCGATCGAACGGCCGCTCGGGTCGGAGATGTCGCTGCGGATGCGCCCGACCAGGATCGGATCGCCCCCCGTGGCATCCTTCGGCATCGGAAAATAGTTGCGTTCGGGATCATCGACCAGCCTCACGCCCGGCGCGACAGCCATGATGTCGCGCACCTCGGCCGGAGTGATCGGCCGCTCGCACTCGAAATTGATCGCGATGGAATGCGCGCGCAGCACCGGCACCCGCACGCAGGTCGCGGCGATGCGCATCGCGCCGTCTGCGAAGATCTTGTGCGTCTCGTGCACGACCTTCATTTCCTCTTCGTTGTAACCGTTCGCAGGGTCGATTTTCGAGTTGTGGCTGAACAGATTGAACGCGTACGGGTGCGGCAGGACGGTGGGCGGATAAGGGCGGTCCTCGAGGTACGCGCGGGTCGACTCGCGCAGCTCCTCCATGGCCGCCGCCCCGGCGCCCGAGGCCGCCTGGTAGGTGCAGACGAGCATGCGCCGGATGGGATTGCGGCGGTGCACCGGCCACAGCGGCGTGATGGAGATGATGGTCGAGCAGTTGGGATTGGCGATGATGCCCCGGTGGCCGCTGACCGTCTGCGGATTGATCTCCGGCACCACCAGCGGTACGGCCGGATCGCGCCTGAAGGCCGAGGAGTTGTCCACCACCACCGCGCCCTGCTCGACGGCAAGCGGCGCATAGCGCCTGGAGATGCCGCTGCCGGCCGAAAACAGCGCGATGTCCACCCCGCCGAAGCTGTCCTCCTTCAGCTCTTGCACGGCAAGCGCCTGGCCGCGGAAGGACAGTGTCCGGCCCGCCGAGCGCGCCGACGCGAACAGCCGCAGCTTCGAGAGGGGGAAACGCCGCTCCTCGAGGCAGCGGATCAGTTCGACGCCGACGGCCCCGGTGGCGCCGACGACCGCGACGACCGGCGAGCCGCCGGCGGAACGACCAGATGACATGTGCGAGCTCCGATTCTCAGGCAAGGGTTTCTCACGCAGAAACGACAGAGGCCCCGACGGCGGTGCCGGCGGGGCCTCTGGGTGTCCGGACTTCCCGGGCGCTGCTCAGCGCGCGCAGTCCCCCAGAGCCCCGCTGGCGGGCTTCTTGAGGATGATCGTGCGCTTTTTCGTCGGGAACATGGTGAGCACCAACCTACCGGAAGCGCCGCGGCCTGTAAAGGGGCAAATTCGAGGTGCCCGGCGAGCCGTCGCCGGACCGGCAGGTCGAGCCTGCCGAGGGCGCACGCGCCGGGGTCGGGGAATCAGCCGCTCTGGCCGGAGCGAGCCGCGGCAGGTCCTGCGGCAGCGCGGGCCAGCGTCGTACCGTGACCGTGGTCGTGATCCGGCAGCGATGCCAGGTAGTCGGCCAGCGCCCTGTCCTGCCTGACGTGCAGCGTCGTGCATATCGCATGCATGATCATGACATCGCGCATGTCGCTCCTGAACGAGTCGAGCTGCTTCCTGATGTACTCGGCGTGCTGGCCGGCCAGACGCGGGAAGTGCGCGTTGCCGAGGCCATTCGGACCGTGGCACGCTGCGCAGGCCGGCACACCCTCTGACGGGATGCCCTGGTGGTAGATCTGCTGCCCCTCGCGGATCCGCGCCGCCGGATGCGCCGTGCCAGCGGACGGTTTCTGCTCCGAGAAGTACTTCGCCAGAGCGGCGATGCTCGCGTTCGAGAGCTGGCTCGCCATGCCCCACATGTAGCCCACCGCGTACGGGTCGCCACGGGTATGGGCGCGGAATTCCCGCAGCTGCTGCTCGAGATACCAGGCCTTCTGGCCCGCGAGGTTCGGAAACATCGGATTGGTGCTGTGGCCGTCGACCCCGTGACAGGCGCCGCAGACGCCGATCGCCATATCCCGGATGCGCGGCGAGGGCGTGTACGCGCCCTGCGCCGGAACCGGGATGATCACCAGGGCGAGCGCCGCCGCCGCGACGAGCCGCCGGCCACGATGCAACCAGATTTTCAGAGCAGCGAATCGCATGGCAGACGGTCTGACGTCCAACACTGGAAAACGTTCCGCCGCGCGCGCCGCTCGCGCATAGGTACTTCCCGAAGTTCATGACATTAGTCAACTTCAGGGCGGGTACGGGCCCGCGTGTCGCCGCGGCCCTGTTGGATCGCTGCCTGCTCGCCTGCCGACGCGAGCCAGCTGCAACGGAGACTGTCCGGACGCAGGAGCGTCCAACCGGAGAGCCAGGGCCCATCCGGGCAGACCGTGGCGCCGGTGTTGCGGCAACCGGGACGATCAGCCGCCGCACATCGGGATCGTGACCTGTCGCACGGAACCGGCGCGGAACCGCCGCGCCCGGCAGCCGCGCAGGCGGTCGCGGGGCGACGCGCCGGCTATGGGAGCGAAGAGGCTTCCGACGGCGATATCGCGGTCAGAATGCCCTGCAGAATGCGCGCCGGATCCGGCGGACAGCCCGGCACCGCCACATCGACCGGAATGACATTCGAGACCCGGCCGAGCGAGGCCGGGCACTCCCCGAGCATCCCGCCCGTGCAGCCGCAGTCCCCCACCGCCACGACCAGCTTCGGATCCGGCGTGGCCGCGTAGACCCGCCGCAACGCGCCTTCCATGTTCTTCACCACCGGGCCCGTGACCAGCAGCAGAGA
>JAKAFQ010000236.1 GCA_021817875.1 Pseudomonadota bacterium | reverse complement strand
AAAGCGGCGTGCGTGCGCAACGGCCCACTCCGAGCCACGGTGCCATTGCGGTATCATCGTGTTGGTCATCTGATCGGTGACCGCCACCGGACACGGGCGCGTGGCCCCGATGAGCTGCGCGGCTTCAGCGATGTAGCCTTCCTGCTCGTTGATACGTTCCATCAGCGCCTCGAGGCGCGACTCGTCGTAGCGACGGTCGGACTTGCGTTCCAGCAGCCTGATGAGGTCGCGCATTTCCTCGACCATGAGCTCGATGCGACCGGGCTCGTACACTTCCATCCAGCGATCGTAGGAGTGCTCGAACCAGGCGGGATCCTTGTGCCTCCAGGCAGGCGCTTCGAGCGGGAAAAAGTCGGTGCCAAGCGCACGCGCCCAGAGCGTGAACACCTGCTGGATGCAGTCGCAGGTGAGGCGCGCCACCAGCGCAATCGGTCTCGGCAGCCCTCCCCAGGGCGCGCTGGCCGGGTCGGCCGCGAGGGTGCAGGCGAGTCCGAGGGAGCAGTAGCGACAGCTGTTGCTCGGATAGCCCTGATGCTCGAGCGCCTCGAAGTAGCGCCCCGAGAGCTGTTTGGCGGCGAGGTACGCCGACCACCACTGGTTGGTGATCAGCGGGATGTCCATCGCGTGAAAGATCTCGTGCGGCGTGTCGGCCTGGGCGACGACGAAAGGCTCTCCGCCGTCGACGACCCGTTGTCTGAGGTCCCCGACATAAGTGCGCTGGTAGCCGGTCGCCGCGGCGGTGCATGCCAGATCGTTGCGCGTCCGCGTGTCGGGATTCACCGGAAGACTCCTTTGGCATCGAGTTCCGCGAACCGCTGTGGCCCAAGCCCTGCAATGTCGATGGCGATTTCGCGCGAGTGCTCGCCCAGGCGTGGTGCGCGGAACGGCATCGGTGCGGTGCGCGAGAAGTGCATCGGGGTGCGCAGGTGGCCGAAAGGTCCGAGAAGCGGATGGTCAAGCGTGACCAGCGGCATCCGGGCGCCGAGTGTCGGATCGCCTTCCATGAGATCCTCGATATCCTGCACGGGCGCGGCCTCGATGCCCTGAAGCTGCAGCGCCGCGGCGAGGCGCCGAGCGTCCTGACCGGCGGTCCAGGCGGCGAGCGCTGCGTCGAGCCGCTGGGGCTCGCCCTCGGTGAGGCCCGCCAGCGCACACAATCGCGACCATTCGGCGCGTCCGGGGCAGCTGATCGCAATCCACCGATCCTCGCCGCTCCCCGGATATACCGCCTGATGAAAGCGCCGCGGGTCGGCATTGCCGGCCCGCGCCGGCGCCGGACCGGACTGTGTCTGCATCAACGCCTCGTAGGTCTGCTGCAGGCAGACTTCGTACATCGCGACGTCGAGGTGAGCTCCGCGCCCGCTCTGGCGTCTGTGCTGCAGCGCCGCCGCCACGGCGGCGGCCATCACATAGGGCACGACCACATCTCCGTAGGGCAGGGCGCTCGGAATCACCGGGTCCCGGTCCGGCCAGCCGGTGAGAAAAGTGCGCCCGGAGAGCGCGGCGCCCGTGCCATCGACGCCCCATTCACGGGCGAGGGGGCCGTCCTGCCCGTAGACGCTGCCCGAGACCATGACGATGCCCGGTTGCAGCTTCGCGAGTTCCTGGTATCCGAGGCCGAGCTTGCTCATCGTGCCGGGAGAGAAGTTTTCGACCACGACGTCAGCCCAGCGCACCAGCGGTTCGATCACCTCGCGGCTTTCGGGTATCTTGAGGTCGAGGGCCAGGCTGCGCTTGGAGGTATTCAGGTGCGCGAACCACGGTTTGTCATCGAGGCTGTTGGAACTCGATGCGCTCACCTGGCGGTCGACACGAGACAGGCAGGGCCGCGTGGCGCTTTCCACCTTGATCACATCCGCGCCGAGATCGCCGAGGATCTTGGTGGTGATCGAGCCGACCAGCGCCCAGGAGAAATCGAGCAGCCGCACGCCCGCGAGCGGACCGGGTCGCGCGAGGTGCCGTTCGGCGGTCGGGCCCACCGGCTTGCTTTCGTGTGCCTGAAAAAAATACCCCGGAACGCGCACGCTGTCACGCTCCGACCAGAACCCGCGCACTCGCAGATGGGGGTCCGCGAGCGCGTCCCGCGGCTCGCACACCACCGTCGCGTTGATGCCGCGCCGACGTCCCTCGATTGCGATGTCCGCCTTGGTGCACGTCAGGAAGAAGGCGCCCATGGCCGCTTCCCAGCAAGCGCGTCGGTCGGGCTGCAGCGCCGAGCGGTCGTAGCGGATCCAGTCGGTGCCGTGAAGGGGATTGTCGACGCCGCGCTCGTCCATCCAGTCACTCAGTGCCTGGTTCGCCGGAGCACCGAGCCGGCCCGTCATCAGCGTATGGAAGCACCAGCCGTCCTTCAGCCGCCAGATGCAGCGTACGGTCGCCCGCCCGTAGCCGAGCGCCCCACCGGTGCGCCGCAGCTTGCGCCGATCGAACTGCCACACCAATATGGAGTTGACCCCCCGACTGAAGGTGACCTCCTGTGCGCTGATGTCGATCTGCTGGCCCTGGCCGCTGCGCCCGCGCTCGTAGTCGGCGGCCAGCATGGCGGCGGCGGCCACCATGTCGGTGTGGAACAGGCAGGCATCGAGTGCCTCCTTGACCGGTGCACGATCCGCATCGCCGGTGAGGCCCAGGGCGCCGCCGAGTGCCGAAACGATCAGCTCATTGCCGGTCCAGGCCGCGCGCGCTGCGTCACGCCCGAACGGCGTGATGGAGACATGGATCAGCTGCGGGTGGCGGGCGAGCAGATCGGCCTGCGCGCAGCACGCCTCGGACCACTGCCGCGTGCTCCAGCGGTCGATGAGGAATGAGGCACCGTCGAGATCGGCTGACAGTCGCTCCGGCGTACCCGGTTGGACTCGGGCACCGAGTGAGGCGAGAAATCGTGCCAGCGCCCCGGCGGCGCCCTCGCCGATCTCGATGATGCGGTGACCCTGCAGCACGTTCATCTTGCGACCTGCAGCCCGCGGGTGAAGGCTTCGATCTCCTCGAGGGTCCCGTCTCGCGCATCCCAGCGCCGGCGTGTCATGGTCAGAAGCGGGACGCGTGCTGCGGCGAGCGCAGCGGTCATCGCCGGCAGCTGCCAGGCGGAGGCTTCGTCCTCTTCGATCAGCCATATGAGCGCACCGTCGGCATGCGCTTCGGCGGCTCGCCGGGCGAGGAGCGCCGCCCGGTCGGCGAAGCTGCGGGCACCGCAATCGAGTTCATGATAATGGCGCGCAAGGACGGCTATCGGGTCCGGGCCAGGGTCGCTCATCGGTCCATCTCCTTCGAGTCCGCGGTCGTCGACCTCGGCGACGACGCAGCCACCGGCGCGCTCAACGGCCTCGTGCAGACGTCCGTCGGGTGGCACGCTGCCGGCAAGCACCATGCGCGGCCCCTGGTGCGGGGGGAAATCGCCCGCCAGCCAGGCGGCGAGTTCGCGATCGAGCCGGTCGGCGGGCGCGGCGTCGGCGAGACGCAGCAGTCGCTCACAGTCCGATCCGACCGGTGGGCGCGCGGAGCGGCGCACCAATTGAAGGTGTGCGAGCAGGGTCCGGCGGCGATTGCGTGTCGCGATGGCCCACGGCAGCTTCGCCGGATCGCTCGACAGCGTTTCCGCCAGGGCGCGCAGGGAAGCCTGCGTGTGTGTCCGGCTGGTTGCTCGCGGAATTTTGGCCACATCGAACATCAGCGGCGTCGGTCCGCGTGCCAGTCCGCAACGCCGCAGCTCACAAAGATAGTAATAGCAGCGCTGGGCGCTGTCGTCAGAACGCGAAAAGATGACGGCTCGCATGAAGTCGAAGCGGCCGCACAGCCATTCATCCACGATCGAACGCACCATGGGCATGAAACTCGGCTCGAGGTACCGATCCGCCTCCGGCGTGGGCCGGTCTGCAAACGCCGGTAGCTGCACCGGCAGTGCGCCGGCGGCCAGCACGAGCTCCACGGGCGCGTCATGACCGACCAGACCGATGACGACTCCGTCGCGCCCGGCGTGCAAGCGTGCGTGACGCAACGGATCCGCCGCGGTGTCCTGCAACAGCTGCATGAGCGTGCTCATCGACCTGACATCCGCGTGAGAATCACCACGACCGGCGCGAGTACCGGCAGCGTCGCACGCATCGGGTCGACTGCGATGAATGGCGGCGCAATCCCGCGTCGCTCGCCGAGCGAAATCATGTTCCCGGCGGTGCCCGCAGCCGGGGCATTCATGCGAACACCCGAAACATATCGGCGCTTTGCTGCAGAGCGAGGGGCGGCAGCCCGGCCCGGGTGGTGATGTCGGCGATGTAGCGGGCGATGCGCTTCGCCTGCTCGGGCGTCGGGATGACCGGGCGTCCCGGCGGCTCGACGTGCAGCGGCACGAAGCCGGCCTCGAGCACCCCATGATCGAATCGGATTCGCGCGATCATGGCGTGGATGGCCTCGGGGTGGAACGGTGCGAGGGAATACGCTGGATCGGGCTCGAAGCCGAACAACTGCTTGCGTCTGAGCACCCACGCCGCCCGTTTCGGGTGCGCCTCATCGGGACCCAGCGCCCGAGTCACCACACAGCCATTCCCAAGACCGTGAAATATCGGGCGGCCATGGTAGAACTCGATGCCGCGGACGATGTGCGCGTGATGACCGATCACCACGTCCGCGCCGGCCTCGACGGCGGCGTGCGCCACGGTCCGCTCGTATGGGGCGAGCACGGCGGGTCGGTGCAGGATGCCTTTGTGCAGGGCGACGATCAGCAGATCCGAGTCGGTCCGGGCACGTTCGATATCGTGGCGCATCTCGGCCAGCGATTCTGCGTCGACGTGCGTCAACTGCGCGGCCGGGACGATCCGGCCGTGATCCCCCGGCTCGACGCGCACGAATGCACAGCCCGCGCGGTCATGCCCGGCCCAGCCGCTCTCCGGGCCGACGCAGTTGTAGCTGAGCAGCCCGATGCGCAATCCCCTGCGCAGGAGCATCGCCGGGCGACGCGCCTCGGCGAGCGATGCGCCCGCGCCGCAGTGAGCGATGCCGAGCCGCTCGAGCGCCGCGATGGTGTCCGTGATGCCGATCGCCCCGCGGTCGGCGATGTGGTTTCCGGCAAGAGTCACTGCCGCGAATCGGGCCCGCTGCAGCGCACCGAGGTGCGCCGGATCGGCCGCGGGTGCCGGCACATCGTCGGAGCTTTCCTCACCTCCGTGGGTGTGCGGGACTTCGAGATGACCGATGGTGAGGTCCGCCGTGTCGGTCACCGCGCGCAGGCCGCTCAGCCAGTGATCGGGATCGGGTGCGTCCAGAATCACATCGCCCGCCATCAATAGGTCGAGCGGGCTCATGCCGTGGGCCGGGCGGCCGTGCGCGTCGCACCCGCGGTGAGGGTCGGCGTGCGGGGCTGAAGGAAGCGCGCGGGTCTCCTGGAAAAGCGATCGTGACGCATGCGACCCCTGTTTTTCGCTTGAAGTCCGCCATCCTCGTGGATGAGGCGCAAAAATAGTTTACACTATCATCGATTTATTGGAAGCCGTCGCGGCTGAACAATGGACGACGTGCAGAGAGCACAGCCCGGTATCAATGTGCCGAAGGAGCCCATTCGAGTGACGGATTCAGCCCCAAACGGTGAAATCGCGCACCCATGTCCCAGCCGCTAGCAGGTTTCCGCATCGCGGACTTCAGTCACGTCATGGCCGGTCCGTTCTGCTCCCATTTTCTGCGGATGCTGGGAGCGGAGGTGGTGAAGCTTGAGCCGTTGCGTGGCGACGCCATGCGCGACTATGGACCGTTTCGCGAGTACGACGGCCTCGCACCGGCTTTCATCGCGGCGAACGTCGGCAAACACTCTCTTGCCGTGGATCTGAAAAGCGCCGAGGGTCTCGAGATCGCCCGTCGTCTCATCGGACAGTCCGATGTCGTGCTGGAGAACTTCCGGCCGGGGGTGATGGACCGGCTGGGGATCGGCTACGAGGCGTGCAAGACGATTCAGCCGCGGCTCGTCTATTGCGCAGTCTCCGGTTATGGGCAGAGCGGGGACCGGCGGGATCTCCCGGCGATCGACAACATCGTGCAGGCCACGGGCGGCATCATGGCCGCCAACGGCGAGCCGGGCGCCCCCCCATCCCGGGCGGGATGGCCCGTGGTCGACACGTACACGGGCACTCTGGCGGCGCTGGCGGTCCTGGCGGCACTGCTGCGGCGGGAGCGGTTCGGGCAGGGTCAGTACATCGACGTGGCGATGCTGGATGCCTCCGTCGTGCTCCTGACGTCGCTTGCGACGCCGTATCTCGTTGCGGGCCGGATGCTGCCCCGCACCGGCGATGTGGGCTATAGCGGCTCGCCGACCTCGGCGACCTTTGCGACCCGCGACGGCAGCCGCCTCGCGCTCGGCGTCGTACAGAACAATCATTTCGCGCTGCTGTGCCGGGTTCTCGGGCGCGCGGAGCTCACCGACGATGAGCGGTTCCGGGATCCGGTTTCCCGTGCCGCGACGCAGAACGCGCCGATCCTGCGGCGTATTCTCTCCGAGACTCTCCTCAGCCGTCCGGGGGCCGAGTGGGAGCGCGAGCTGTGCGCGGTCGGAGTTCCCTGCGGGCTGATCCGCAACATCGGGGAGGTCTGTGAGGCTGCCAGGGCAGATTCACGCGGGCTGATCGTGCCGACGAGCGCGGCGGCCGGTGGGGCGGCAAGGCCCGCGGCCTTCGTCAACGCCGGCTTCGTATGTGACCAGGATGGGCCGGGCCGGACCGATCTCGCGCCCCTTCTCGGTGAGCACACCGAGACCGTCCTGCAGACTCTCGGGTATTCCGAGGCGCAGATCCGCGGCTTGATCGAGCGCGGCGTGGTGCTCGTC
>JAKAFQ010000235.1 GCA_021817875.1 Pseudomonadota bacterium | reverse complement strand
CGCCGGACTGCTGGCCTCGACCGAGCGGATCGCGGTGTTTGCCACCATCCACACCGCGGCGAACAACCCGGTGGTGGTGGCCAAGCAGATCGCGACCATTGACCAGATCGGCGCCGGACGCGCCGGTCTGAACATCGTGGCGGGCTGGAACAAGCCGGAATACGAAGCGCTAGGCCTGACTCTGCCGGACGATCACGACACGCGGTACGGCTATGCGCAGGAATGGTTCGACGTGGTGCGCAAGCTCTGGACCGCGGAGGAGCATTTCGACTGGCACGGCAAATATTTCCAGCTGAAGGCGGTCAAGGGCGACCCGAAGCCCGTGCGCGGCTCGGTACCGATCATCAATGCGGCCGGCTCCACGCAAGGGCGGGAGTTCGCGACCCGGAACGCCGACTTCCTGTTCACCCCCGCAATCGACCTGAGCCGCTCACGGAGTGAAATCACCGAACTGAAGGCGCAGGCCAAGGCCAAGGGCCGGTCAGTCGACGTGCTGACCTTCAGCCACGTGATCTGCCGTCCGACCGAGACCGAGGCGAAGGACTGGCTGGAATATACCGCCCGCGCCAATGCCGACTGGGCGGCGGTGGATAATCTCGTGCGCCTGCAGTTCGCCCATGCGCAAAGCTTCCCGCATGATCTGCTTGCGCTGATCCGCGACCGGATGGCGGCCGGCCACGGCGGATTCCCGCTCATCGGCACGCCCGAACAGGTCGCCGATGGCATCTGCCAGCTGCACGAGACGGGCTTTGCGGGCACGACGCTCAGCTTCGTCGACTATGTTCAGGACTTCCCTTACTTCCGCGACACGGTCCTGCCGATCCTCGCCTCCCGCGGGATCCGCTGAGCTCGGCAGCGGGCGCGGATCCGCGTACGGGTGCGGGCTCAATACCTGCAGTGCCGCGCGATCAGGCTCTCGGCGAGCTCCTGCCGACCGGACTGCGGTGCCGGGTCGAGGCGGCCCGCGGTCGCCAGATCCGCGAGTCCCGCGAGATCGATCGCACCGCTCTCGATGCGTTGGCCGAGCTCGCCCTCCCAAGCCTGGTAACGCTGCTGCTTCAGCCGCGCGAGCCGGCCGCTCGTGACGATATCGGCCGCGGCCAGCAATGCCCTGGCGAGCGTGTCGATACCGCCAATGTGCGCGATGTACAGATCCGTCGGATCGACCGACTGCCTGCGCAGCTTGGCATCGAAATTGAAGCCGCCGCTGGTGAAGCCCTGATCCTCGACGAGCTGCACGAAGGCGGGCACGAGCTGCTGGGCGTTGTTCGGGAACTGATCCGTGTCCCAGCCGTTGCACTCATCGCCGCGGTTGATGTCGATCGAGCCGAAGATGCCGTAGGCGCGTGCCGCGGCCACCTCGTGCTCGAAATCGAGTCCCGCGAGCGTCGCGTGGTTGACCTCGATGTTCACCTTCACCTCCTTCGCGAGTCCATAACGCTCGAGGAAGGCGAACACGGCGGCGACGTCGCGATCGTACTGGTGTTTGGTCGGCTCGAAGGGCTTGGGTTCGACCAGGATGCTGCCCTTGAAGCCGATGCGGTGCTTGTGCTCGACCACCATCGAGAGGAAGCGGCCATAGTGATCGAGCTCGCGTTTGAGCTCGGTGTTGAGCAGCGTGTCGTAGCCTTCGCGCCCACCCCAGAGCACGTAGTTGCCGCCCCCCAGCCGGTGGGTGGCTTCCAGGCAGGCCCGCACCTGCAGCGCCGCCCAGGCGAAGACCTGCGGATCGGGGCTGGTCGCAGCGCCTGCCGCGTAGCGCGGATGACTGAACAGGTTGGCGGTGCCCCAGAGCAGCCGGATGCCCGTTGCCGCCATCTTTTCCTGCATTTTTTCCTCGATGGCTTTCAGGTTCCGATCGTGCTCCTTCGGCGTCGTGGCACTCGCCATGGCATCGATGTCGTGGAACGTGAAGTACGGCACCCCGAGGCGCGAGATGAAATCGAACGCCGCTTCGAGCTTCTCTTCCGCCATGGCCTGGGTGATCGTCGCCCCCAGCCAGGGCCGCGGCAAAGTGCCGGCGCCGAAGATGTCCTGTCCGGGCCAGTTGAACGAGTGCCAGTAGCACACGGCGCAGCGCAGCCACTCGTCCATACGCTTGCCGAGCACCTTGCGCTCCTTGTCGTAGACGCGAAACGCATACTCGTTCGAAGTGTCCGGACCCTCGAAACGGACCGGTGCGATGTCGGAGAACAGACTCATGAGGAAAACTCCACAAAGACGGTTTTCAGATCCCGATACAGGCGCTGGAAGATTCCCCGACGGCTGGCAAGCCGCGCCGCCAGCTCGGCGTCGGGCTGCACGACATGCGCCACGGGCGGGGCAGCGCACACCGCCGCCTCGCTCTCCCCTGCCGCGAGCTGCGCCAGCCGCGCCGCCCCGAGAGCCGCTCCGACCTCCCCGCCCGAGCGATAGGTCAGCGGCCGGCGCAGCGCCGCGGCAATGAGGCGGCCCCAGTAAGGCAAGCGCGCGCCACCGCCGGTAACGTTGATTTCCCCGACCGCATCGCCCCGTTCCGTCAGCACATCGAGGCCGTCGGCGAAGGCGAGCGCCACCCCCTCGAGCACCGCCGCGACCAGCTCCGCCGGGCCGGAATCCGCACGCAACCCGAAGAACACCCCACGGGCCTGCGGGTCGTTGTGGGGCGTGCGCTCCCCGCTCAGGTAGGGCAGGAACAGCGGCGAATGCCGCTGCAGGCCGAGCGCCTCGGCATGCTTGACCAGCGCCGGCAGGTCGGTGGAGCCGACGATCTGCGCAATCCAGTCGAGTGTGCCGGCCGCACTGAGCATCACCGACATCTGATGCCAGCGCTGCGGCAGGCAGTGGCAGAACGCGTGCGCAGCGCGCTCGGGATTCGGCCGGAACAGCTCGCTCACCACGAACAGCACGCCCGAGGTGCCGAGCGACAGAAAGGCCTGTCCCGGCCGCACCACGCCCAGGCCCACCGCGCTCGCGGCGTTGTCGCCGCCGCCGCCGGCCACGAGGACGCGCGGCAGCCCGAGCGCCTCGGCGCTTTGGGTACTCAGGGAGCCACAGGGGCTCGATCCCTCGACCAGCCGCGGCATGTGGCCGCGGGTGAGCCCGGTCGCGCCCAGCATGGCCTCGGACCACTCCCGTCGGCCCACATCGAGCCAGCCCGTGCCGCTCGCGTCCGACAGGTCGCTCACCCGCTCGCCGGTCAGACGCAACCGGACGTAGTCCTTCGGCAGCAGCACGCATGCGGTGCGGCGGAACAGCTCGGGCTCGTGGCGGGCCACCCACAGCAGCTTCGGGGCGGTGAACCCGGGCATCATGATGTTGCCCGTGATGGCCCGCGCGGCGGGCTCACGCCGCTCGAGCTCGGCGCATTCGGCTGCCGAGCGGCCATCGTTCCACAGGATCGCCGGGCGCAGCGGCCGATCCCGGGCGTCGAGCAGCGTCGCGCCGTGCATCTGGCCCGACAGTCCCAGCGCGCGCACGGCGGCGCGTGCACCCTCGGGAAGCGCCGCGACGGCGCGCAGCGTCGCCTGCCACCAGGCCTCCGGGTCCTGCTCCGAGAAACCGGGCGCAGGACGGCTCACTTCGAGCGCACTGGCGGCCTGGTGCACGATGACCCCTTGCGCATCGAGAAGCACCGCCTTGACACTCGAGGTACCGATATCAATGCCGAGATACACCCGTAACCTTTCCCGCTCGCAGGGTCACGATCGACGAAGACGATCCGGCCGGCGGGGCCCGCGGCGAGCCGCACGGCCCGAAGGTGCTCCGCCTGGTCCGCGCCGCGCGCCGGGTTGCCGTCCGGCCGTCCAAAAAACCCATGATTGACGCCATGTAATCGAATTCATAATGATGAGGCGTCGCGTGCGGCGCGTCAATCACGATGCGCGCCGCTCACACCCCGGCCCAGCGTGCGCGATCGTTCCGCGGAACCGCCCGGGACGAATCACAGCCGCCAGCGCAGCGCCGTGCCATCTGACGCGAACGGTCACCGGGCGGCGTATGCCGGAAATCCGCCGGATCGGGAACGAAACCGCAGCGGGCAACCTGGTGCACGCCAGGAGCGTCAGGCCGTTGTGGGGGAATCTGATCGGGGTGGGCGCCCTCTTCCTCGATCGGCTTCCGAGTGAGGAAATGCGCGGCCGCGGCCCGAACGGTCGGTCAGGCGGGCTCGGCCTCGATGATCGAGCCCAAAGGACCGGCGTCGAGGATGCGCGACAAGCGAAATCCGCCGCGTGTCAACACGGTGCGCCACTCGGCTTCGGTGCGTTCGCGGCCGGTGGTCATCACCAGCATCTCCACATCCAGGTCGACTCTGAAGTCCTGGCGCGCCTGCGGGTCGAGCACCCCCTCGATCAACAGCAGCTTCGCCCCGCGCGGGGCCCCGGCCTTCACGTTCCCGAGGATGACGGCGCACTCCGCATCCGACCAATCGTGCAGCACGGTCATCATCAGGTAGCAGTCACAGGCGGGGACCGCATCGTGAAAGAAATCCGCACCGACGTAGTGGACGCGCGGATGCGCGCTCTCGCGGGCGCGTTCGATGACCTCGGGCAGGTCGAACAGGATGCCCTGGGCCGCCGTTGCCTGCTCGAGGACCGCGTACAGCAGATGGCCCTGTCCGCCGCCGACATCCCCGATCATCCTGAAGCCACGGAAGTCGTAGCGCTCCATGACGAACCGGATGGTGAGCGCCGCTTTGCCCGCCATGGCTTCGTCGAACACCCGCGCTTCATCCGGGTGGGCGCGCAGGTAGCGGAAGAACCCGCCGGGAGCGGCCTGGGCGATCGGAGGCTGCCCGGTGCGCAGCACCGTGTCGAGCTCGCGATACGCATCCCAGTGCACCTTCAGGCCCATCATGCGGGCAAACGACCGCATCGAGCCGGGCGCCGCGCTGCGCAGCATGCGCGAGGCGTCATTATGCGCAAATCGCTCGCCATCCTGCGCGAAGATGCCGTGGCTGGCGAGCGCGCGCAGCAGGCGATGCAGCGGTTGCGCCTCGACGTCAAGGGCGCGCGCGAGCGCCTCGGCCGTCTGCGGCTCGTCGCCGAGGCGATCGGCAACACCCAACTCCGCGACGACGTGCAGACAGCGTGAGGCCCAGTAGGCCGTTGCGAGCCTCTGTACGGCGCGCGCGGGTTGCTCCTCGGCTTCCGGACGCATGGGTCATCTCCGTTGCCATCGTGTCGTGACGTTGGACCGCCGCCGCCGGGCTCGCGGTGCTCGTGAACGAATCGGTCCCAAGCCGTCCGTTCTGAAGGCACCGCGGTCCTGCAACCGCTCGACAGGCACGCCGCTCCGCGCGCGCGGCCGCGACGCTCAGTTGGCGGTCCTCGCCCGCGCCGCGCAGACCGCCGACGGGGGAACGCCGAAGCGCCGGCGGAAACTGTGGCAGAAGGTGGACAGGTCGTTGAACCCGCTTTCGTAACAGATGCGGCTGACCACGGCCGGCTCGCTGCTGTCGGCTGCCAGCAGGCGCTCGCGCGCATACTCCAGGCGCTGCTCGCGGATCCAGCTCTGGGGCGTGCAGCCGGCGCGGGCAAACAGCCGGAACAGGCTGCGGCGGGACAGGGCGAATTCCCTCGCCAGGCGATCGAGCGACACATCCGCCTCGCCAATGTGATCCGTCAGCCAGGCGCTCATCGCGCGCAGCCGCGAGGACACGTCCGTGCAGCGTGCGGCCTCCGGTGTGCGCCCCTCGAGGGCCTGACCCACCAGGGAAACGACCACCTCCGCGGTCACGTCGCGATCGCGAGGCTCGATGTGCTCGTCGCACTCCGCGAGGGCCAGGAGCAGCGCCCCGAGCAGCCGGCCGGTGTACTCCGTGCCGCTGATCACGCGACCGAAGACATCTCCGCCGAGGGTGGCCCCCACCAGGTCGCTGCGCGGCATGTGCAGCGTCGCGACGCGTGATCCATCCATCGTTTCGAAAATCGCGTTCTCGCGGGTATCGAGCAGCAGGATATCCGACCGGCCAAGGCACTGTCGCCGCCCGTAGTGCTCGACGTCCAGCCGTCCCGCCAGGCCGACCACGATACCCACCGTATCCTTCCATGCCGGGGCCAACACCGCCGCCCGGCGGCAACTGACCCATGAGCAGGCCACATCCACCGCCCGGAACGGCCCGTGCGCGCCGACGTGCACCCAGCCCCCGGGCGAACCCGCCTGCCGCGCGATGTCGTCCTCGCCCTCCACGCCAGAGTCCCGTCGCACCTGAATCGGCTCTACGGAAAAGCAGCCATAGGTGGCGCGCAGACCGGACTGGAAGTCTCCGCAGGTGCCGTAATTTTTCTGGATCATGCAGTGTCCCCTCCCGACACCGGCACCACGCTAGCATTTTCCGTGCCGCGAAATCAATTCGGCCGGCCCGCCGGCAGGCTCCGACCGGGCGCGGGCATCGCCCCGGGCGAGCACGCCGCGGGCGCGGCCTTTTGGCACGCGAGGACAAGCGTCTGGCACGAGCCACCAAGTGCCCCCCGCCGCGGCACAGGATGATCTGCAGCCGCTGGTTGTGCCGCCCGGATACCTCGAATCACCCTCGGGCGCACCACCCAGGTACCACCTTGCCGGAGAGCATCCGTGACTCAGAACCGCTCTAGCACATCCCGCCGCGCAAAGCACAAGACGACGCAGGGCCTTTCACCCCGATCGGCGCTGCCGCCGGTCCTCGCTGCCCTGCCGCGGACGGCCGCCACGACACCCAGGGGAAAGAATTCCATGCTGCATGACCGCCATGCGTTTCGCGTCGCCTCCGTGTTCCTGTTCACCTCCGCGCTGGTGGCGCCCGCAGCGGCGCTCGCGCAGTCCGCCGGTGACGCCGGTCCCAGCCAGACGCTCGCCA
>JAKAFQ010000234.1 GCA_021817875.1 Pseudomonadota bacterium | reverse complement strand
ACGCTGCTGTGACCCGCGGCCGAGACGCCGATTTTCGGAGCGCGGATCGGCCCGCGAGTGGTCTCGACGCCCTGCACGGCGCCGTTGGAATCTCGGCGGATGCCGGTCACCTCGCAGTTCTCGATGATATCGACCCCGAGGGCATCGGCCGCCCGGGCAAAACCCCAGGCCACCGCATCGTGCCTGGCGGTGCCGCCGCGCCTCTGAAAGGCCGCGCCGAGCACCGGGTAGCGGATGTCGTCGACGTTCAACAGCGGACAGATGGCGCGCGCTTCCCCGGCGGTGAGCCATTGGTTGTCGACCCCATTGGCGCGATTGGCGTGCACGTGCCGCTGCGACACCTGCACGTCGTGTACCGTGTGCGCGAGCATCATGACGCCGCGCTGGGAGAACATCACGTTGTAGTTGAGAACCTGTGAGAGACGCTCCCACAACCGCAGCGAATGATCATAGAGCGCGGCGCTCTCGTCGAACAGGTAGTTCGAGCGGATGATGGTGGTGTTGCGTCCGGTGTTGCCGCCGCCGATCCAGCCCTTTTCCACGACCGCCACCCGGCTGATGCCGTGCTCCTTCGCGAGGTAGAAGGCCGTCCCGAGGCCATGGCCGCCGCCGCCGACGATGAGGGCATCGTAGGCCGCGGCGGGCTCGGCTCGGCGCCACTGCGGCTGCCAGCTGCGCTGGCCGGTGAGGCCCCGCCGGATGAGCGACAGGCCGGAGAATCGTTGCATGGTCGGGCCCTTCGATGGCCAATGGTGAACGATTGCGGCGAATGATGCCGCCTGGAGGCGCCCGGTACGAGCACCGGGGCGCCGAGGCGCTTGTACGGGGGCGACATCGGGCCGGCACGGAATCGGGGGCCGGACCGACGGCTCCGGCCTGGCGCATCGGATCCGGCGCGGCGCGGCCCGAGCCCCGTTGGACATGCCAGTGCGCGCCAACCGCCCCGCTCGAGGCGGTGACTTGACCTGCGGCGGCCCGCTGCGCGCAGGCGGTTGGGGACGGTTCTGGGCAAGTCGATGCCGCAAATCGGTCATCCCGCGGCGCAGGGCAGCGCTCATACTACCGGCAGCGCCCATACGGCATGTCATTCAACGCGGGAGCCTCCATGGACGAGCAGCCAGCTCAAGTGACCCGGTCGCGTCGGCCGAGTGGTCGCGATGCCAAGCGAGCCGCGCGCACCGCACGCGGCCACGCTTCCGTACCCTATATCACGCGCAGAATCCCGTGCTACGAGGTGCTCGACAGCGAGGGGCTGGAACTGCTCGAGCACAACGCGGACACCATCCTCGAGCAGATCGGCATCGATTTCCGGGACGATCCCGAGACATTGCAGATCCTGCGCAACGCCGGTGCCGAGGTCGACGGCGAGCGGGTGCGCTTCCCGCGCGGCATGTGCCGCAGCCTCATCCGCCGCTCGGCTCCGAGGGAGTTCACGCAGCACGCGCGCAATCCGGCGCGCAGCGTGGTGATCGGTGGCGAGCGGACCGTGTTCGCGCCGGCCTACGGCTCGCCCTTCATCCGCAGCCTGGACGAGGGGCGCCGCTATGCGCGCATCGAGGATTTCCGCAATTTCGTCAAGCTGGCGTACGTCTCGCCGTGGCTGCACCACTCGGGAGGCACCATCTGCGAGCCGGTCGACCTGCCGGTCAACAAACGGCACTTCGATATGGTGTACAGCCACATCAAGTACAGTGACAAGCCCTACATGGGTTCGGTCACCGCGGCGGAGCGGGCCCAGGATAGCGTTGAGATGACCCGGATCCTCTTTGGAGACCGGTTCATCGATCCGGACACGGGCAAGCCCAGGACCTGCGTCATCAGCCTGATCAACGCGAATTCTCCCATGACCTGGGATGCGACGATGCTCGGGGCGCTGAAGACCTACGCGCGCGCCAATCAGGCGACCATTCTCACGCCCTTCATCCTCGCCGGCGCCATGTCGCCGGTGACCGTGGCCGGCACGGTGGCGCAGACCCTCGCCGAGGCGCTCGCCGGAATGGCGCTCGCGCAGCTCGTCAATCCGGGCGCGCCCGTCGTGCTCGGAAGTTTCGCTTCGTCGCTGTCGATGCAGTCGGGGGCGCCCACCTTCGGCACGCCGGAGCCGGCGCTCGTGCTGTACGTCATGGCGGCGCTGGCGCGCCGGCTGGGCGTGCCGTTTCGCTCCGGCGGTGCGCTCTGCGGCGCGAAGATTCCCGACGGCCAGGCGGCGTTCGAGTCGGCCCAGACGCTCCTGCCGACCTGCCTCGGGGGGGTGAACTTCGTGCTGCACACGAGCGGCTGGCTCGAGGGCGGGCTGACCATGGGATACGAGAAGTTCGTCATGGACGCCGACCAGGCGGGCATGATGCACACTCTGCTGCAGGGCGTTGATCTCAGCGAGAACGGCCAGGCCATGAATGCCATCCGCGAGGTCGGTCCCGGCAGGCACTTTCTCGGCTGTGCCCATACCCAGGCGAACTTCGAGACGGCGTTTTACCGCTCGCCGCTCGCCGACAACAACAGCTTCGAGCAGTGGGAGGCGGAGGGTTCCGCCGATATCGTCAGGCGGGCCAACGCGTTGTGGAAGAAGCAGCTGGCCGAGTACGAGGCGCCGCCGCTCGATGTGGCGATCGACGAGGCGCTGCTCGATTACATGAACCGCCGCAAGGCGTCCTTTCCGGACTCGAACGTCTAGGTGCCGATATGGTCATCTCCACCGCTGAAGGACCCGTTGCCCGTGCGCAGCAGGGCCCGGGCCAGGCATCCGCGGCGAGCCAGCCGCCGCTGTACACCCTGACCACCTCGTGCCCGGACGTGACGGGCGTGGTGGCGGCGGTCGCGGGATTTCTCGCCGAGCACCACGCCACGATCACCGAGGCGCAGCACCACAACGATCCGGACAGCCGGACCTCGTTCATGCGCACGGTGTTTCACGATGACGGCAGGGGCCTGCCGCAGGCGCAGGCGCTCGAGCAGGCGTTCGCCGCGCAGGTCGGGCGGCGATTCGGCATGCGCTGGAGCTTTCACGAGGTGCGCCGGCGCTGCCGGGCGCTGCTTGCGGTCTCGCGCCAGGGTCATTGCCTCAACAGCATTCTGCACCGCTGGAGCACCGGGACGCTGCCGGTGGAGGTGGTGGCGGTGGTCTCGAACCACCAGGACATGAGGAGCCTTGCCGAGTGGCACGGCGTGCCGTACCACTACCTGCCGATCATCGACGGGCGCAAGGCCGAGCAGGAGCGGCGGCTGATCGAGCTGTTCGAGAAGGCCGATGCGCAGCTGCTGGTGCTGGCCCGCTACATGCAGATCCTCAGCGCCGATGCCTGCGGGTACTTCGAGGGCAAGGCGATCAACATCCATCACTCCTTCCTGCCCGGTTTCAAGGGGGCGAAGGCCTATCACCAGGCGCACCAGCGCGGTGTGAAGCTGATCGGCGCGACCGCGCACTACGTCACGACCGATCTGGACGAAGGGCCGATCATCGAGCAGGAGGTCGAGCGGGTCGATCACAGCCAGTCGGCCGAGGACCTCGCCGTGGTCGGCAGCGAGCTCGAGACCGTGGTGCTCAACCGCGCGATCAAATGGCACGCCGAGCAGCGCGTGTTCCGCAACGGCCGCCGCACGGTGGTCCTCCGGTAACCGCGCTCACTGGCGCGTCGCGCCGGTGATGTCGTTCGCGACCCCCTCGAGCTGGGCACGCAGCCAGCCGTGCGCCGGGTCGTCGTGATGCCGGCGATGCCACACCGCGTACATCGACAGCTCGGGCGCGTTGAGCGGCAACGGGCCGACCCCGAAGCCCTGCAGCGGTCCGAAGCGCAGCAGTGACGGCAGACTCGCCAGCATGTCCGTGCCGCGCAGAAAGGCGCTGATTCCCCCGAAATTCGGCACCGCCACCCCGACCGTGCGCGCCAGCCCCCGCGCCTCGAGCAGGTCGTCGAACTCCATGCGCCGGCCGTCCTCGTAGGCCACGGTGATGTGTCGGGCGGCCAGGTACTCCGGCAGCGTGCCCGGCGCGGCCCGCTCCCGCGGATCGAAAAAGCAGACGAAGCGATCGGTGAACAGCCGCTTCTGCAGGATGTCCGAGCCCTCCGGCGGGCGGGGCGTGATGAGCAGATCGCAGCGCCCCTCGCGGAGCATCTCCGCGCTGGGGGCGCGCGAGGGGATGACGATCAGGCGCAGGCTCCTCAGCCGCCCGGCGAGTCGTCTCTGGAACGTCGGCAACAGCAGGTCACGCTGAAAATCGTTGGCCGCCACGCTGAGCACCAGATCGGTGCGCTCGGGAACGAACTGCGCACGACGGGCAAGCCCCGAGAGATCCTCGAGAAGCCGCCGCGCGGGGATGGCGAGCGCCTCGGCGTGCGCAGTGGCCGCGATGCCCCGGCCCGACTTCACGAACAGCGGGTCACCCAGCGCCTCGCGCAATCGCTCGAGCGCGTGACTGACCGCCGACTGTGTGACCCCGAGCCGCTCGGCGGCCGCGGTGACCGAGCCCGTCTCGAGCACCGCCAGGAACGTCCGCAGCATGCGGCCGTCGATTTCAAGAAGAGGCGCTGGCGGGGAATGCAGGTCGCTCATGGGCTTGCGCGCGCCGCCCCCGTGGCGGGATCGGCGGCAGGCGCAGCCATTGTGACACAGCGCCGCGCCGATTCCCTCGGGGGAGCGCTGCCGCGACGAGGCCGGCGCACCGTGGCCCGCGCCCGGCGCATTGCCGGGGTACACCGCGCGAACGGGCGCCGCGCGACGCCCGCTCAGGCGGCCCGGCGCTCCATCACCATCAGTCCCGTCGCGGTGTTGGAGATGGGAATGTGGTAATTGGAGTGGACCGTGACCGCCTCGCCGCCGAGGGCGCCGCGGGCCGCCAGCCACATCAGCAGCTCGATGCCCTGCGTGCCGGTGAGCTCGACCAGCTCGCTCACCGAGTAGCGCGTCGCCCACAGCGGGTCCCCGGGAAGCTTTTCCATGAACTCGATATCGAACGCCCGGTTGATGAAACCGGCGCGCTCGCCCTCGAGCTGGTGGCTCAGACCGCCGGTGCCGATCACGACCACCCGCAGGTCCTCGTCATAGGACTCGATGGCCCGTCCGAGCGCCTGGCCGAGCCGGAAACAGCGCAGGGCCGACGGCAGTGGATGCTGCACCGTGTTGATGCACACCGGAACGGTGCGCACCGGCCAGGCGCCCTGCCCGGGCCACAGCAGCGCCATCGGAATGGTGAAGGCGTGATCGACCAGCATCTCCTGGCAGGTGGTGAGGTCGAAATCCTCGCCCACGAGCCGCTCGATCAGATGCCACGACAACCGCTGGTCCCCGGGAACCGGGGGCACCGTCGGGATACCCCAGCCCTCGTCGGCGTTGCGGTACTCGGCCGCGGCCCCGACGGCGAACGTCGGCATTTTGTCGAGGAAGAAATTGAGCCCATGATCGTTGTATAAAATCACCGCCACGTCGGGCCGCGCCTGCGCCAGCCAGCGGTGCACCGGCGGATAGCCGTCGAAGAACGGCTTCCAATACGGTTCCTGACGCAGATCGCGCGCGATGGCATGGCCGATCGCGGGGACGTGAGAAGTGGTGATGGCACCGACGATCTTCGCCATGGATCACCTCCCCGCCGCGACGAGTTTCGCCTTGAACTCGTCCTTGGTCATGCCCGTCTGCTGCGCGCCGAGGTCCTGCACGTCCAGTCCCAGAATGCCGGCGAACTTGGCGAGGTAATAGACATTGCCGCCGGCGGCGACCAGCTCGAGAACATTGCGCCGGCGGATCGCCTCGCGCTGCCCGGGGTTGAGTCCGTAGCGGGCGCAGTACGCGTCCTCGTCCCGTTTGAACTCCTCGCGGTTGGCCGCGGAGTTGAAGGAATAGCACATTTTGTTGAGGGCATATCCCTTGATGGCCTGGACGCCGTCGAACAGCGTGGTGCCGGGAATGACCCGCGGGCGAAGCGGCATGGGCAGGCTCCTCAGGATGGCCGGAGATAGACTGAATCTCGTTCCGCACCCGAGTATCCACCTGCCGCGCACAGGATAAACGGCTCGCCGCTCATCGGTGACATGAGCCGCGTCGATCGGTGCGCGCCGGCGCCGGCCGGCTCCCGGCGGCTAGGCTTCGATGAGGCCGTGACGGATCGCCAGCAGCGTCAGCTCCGACTGGTTGGAAACGCCGAGTTTCTGCTTGACGTTGTACAGATGCGTGCCGATGGTCGAGGCGGCGAGCCGCAGGTCCTCGGCGATGCGCTGCACGGACTCCCCGCGGGCGAGCCGCATGAACACCTCGAACTCCCGCTCCGAGAGCCGCTCGGCGGGCGACTGCCCGCCTGCGACATCCGTCAGCGCCAGCCGTTGCGCCACGCCCGGATCGATGTAGCGCTTGCCCGCCGCCACGCTCGTGATCGCCTCGAGCAGCGCCTCCGGGGCGCTGCGCTTGGAGAGAAATCCCGATGCCCCCTCGCGCAATGCCCGCCGCGCGTGCACCGGGTCATCATGCGCGGAAAGTGCGAGCACACGCGCCTGCGGATGGTGCGAGCGGATCCGCCGCAGCGCCTCGATGCCGCCCATGCCGGGCATGGCGACATCCATCACGACCACGTCCGGAATGAGCTCGAGATAGCGTTGACAGGCCACCTCGCCGGTCGCGGCCTCGGCGATGACCGAGACATTCGTGCCGGACTCGAGCAGCAACCGGAATCCGGTGCGTACCACCGCATGATCGTCGACGAGCAGCACGCGGATCATGCGCCCTCCGGGGCGGCACCGAGCGGAATTTCCCCGGCGAGCACCATGCCGCCGCGCTCGCGGTTGCCCACCGTGAGGTGGCCGCCGAGATGTTCGATACGATCCTTCAGCCCCCGCAATCCGAAATGGCCTGGCCGG
>JAKAFQ010000233.1 GCA_021817875.1 Pseudomonadota bacterium | reverse complement strand
CGGTACGAGCCCATGAGCGCCAAGCAGGTGTTGTTCAGGTCCGCGGCGCGCGAGAAGGTGCTGCACGGCGCGACGCAGCTCGCCGATGCGGTGCGCATCACGCTCGGCCCGAAGTCGAAATCGGTTCTCATTCAAAAAAAATGGGGCGCTCCGATCATCTGCAATGACGGCGTGACCATCGCCAAGGAGATGGAGCTCGAGGACCCGGAGGAGAATCTCGGCGCGCAGATGCTGCGCCAGGCGGCCGAAAAGACCGGCGATCTGGTCGGTGACGGCACCAGCACCGCAACCGTGCTCGCACACGCGATCTACGCGCAAGGCGTACGCAACATCGCCGCCGGCGCGAGCGCCATCGACCTGAAGCGCGGCCTCGATCGGGCCCTCGCGGCCACGGTGGCCTCGATCCGAACCCAGGCGAAGCCGGTCGCGAGTCGCAGGGAAAAGGCGCAGGTCGCCACCATCTCCGCCCACAACGATCCCGGGATAGGCGAGCTGGTGGCGGATGCCATGGAGAAAGTCGGAGGCGACGGCGTCATCACGGTCGAGGAGTCGAAGACCACCGAGACGACGCTCGAGATCGTCGAGGGTCTGCAGTTCGACCGCGGCTACCTCTCGCCGTACTTCGTCACGGACTCCGGCCGAATGGAGGCGGTGCTCGAGGACCCGTACGTCCTCATCTGCGACCGCAAGATCAATGTCCTGAAGGATCTGATCCCGCTGCTCGAGCAGATCGCCAAGACCGGCCGCCCGGTCCTGCTCATCGCCGAAGACATCGAAGGCGAAGTACTCGCCACGCTCATCGTCAACCAGATCCGCAGCGTGCTGAAAAGCGCCGCGGTCAAGGCCCCGGGGTTCGGCGATCGACGCAAAGCGATGCTGGAGGACATTGCGGTGCTCACCGGCGGACAGCTCGTTTCCGAGGAACTCGGCCGCAAGATCGAGGACCTCGAGCTCGGGCAGCTCGGACGCGCCCGGCGCGTCGTCGTCGATAAGGAGCACACCACGATCATCGGCGGCGCGGGCGAGAAAGGCGCCATCGGCGCCAGGATCCAGTCCATCCGCAAGGAGCTGGAGAAGACCACGGGCAGCTACGACCGCGAGAAGCTCGAAGAGCGCCTGGCGAAACTCTCCGGCGGGGTCGCCGTGGTCCGGGTCGGTGCGCCATCGGAATCGGAGATGAAGGCGAAGAAGGAAGCGCTGGACGACGCCATCAGCTCCACCAAGGCGGCAGTCGCCGAAGGCATCGTACCCGGGGGAGGCCTCGCGCTGTTACGCGCCACTGCGGCGCTCGGCGCGACAATGGAGGAAACCGGCGGCGATGAACGCACGGGCGTCGAGATCCTGCGTCGCGCCCTGGAGGTGCCCGCGCGCCAGATCGCCGAGAACTCCGCGGCCGATGGCGGGGTGGTCGTGGACCGGATGCTGAGCTCCTCGGGCAACGTTGGCTTCGACGCCTCGCGCAAGCAGTTCGTGGACCTGCTGGAAGCGGGTATCGTGGATCCGGCCAAGGTGGTACGCACCGCGCTCGAGAACGCCGTTTCAGTCGCCGGTGTGCTGCTGCTCACCGAGGCGACGCTCACCGAAAAACCCGAGAAGCCTGAGGAATCCACCCGCCATCCGTCCGGGGAAGCGGTTTGAGCCGGAACGAGTCGCGCCCGGAACAGGTTCGCACGGCCGTGCCGGCGCGGATCGGCGCTCGGTGCCCTGCCCCGCCTGAATCCCCGCCGAGACCGGTCAGCCGAACCACTCGTCGAAGAGTCTGCGGCCCCAGTACATGCCGAGGCCGCTGCCGATGCAGCTCACCACGAGCGCAGTGCCGAAGCCGATGTACCGGCCGAGCGTCCAGCCGAGGGAACCGAGCAGCGAGGCGCCGAGGAAGGAGAAAATTCCGCGCATGGCGTCCAGGTACCTGAAATCACGCCCGCCGGCAAGGCACGGCCGCGTCCGCCGGGCAAAAGCTCACGCCGGCCAGGTCACTCGCCGACGGCCGCTGGCGCTGCGAACGTCGCTCGCAGCGTCGCTCAGCGGACCTCCGGCGAGCCGAGCTGACTCAACAGCGGCTTCAGCAGCGGCGCGATCCGCCGCAGCTCGTCGCGATGGGCCGCCGACAGCGCCGCGAGCGCCTGCTCTGCGGCGGCGGTGAGCGAGAGGATGGCACGCCGCCTGTCGAGCGGGTCGGCGCGCCGCACGAGATAGCCGCTGTGCACGAGGCGGTCGACCAGGCCCACGGCGCTGTGATGGCGGATACCGAGGCGTTCGGCGAGATCGCCCACCGTCACCGGACCGCCCCCCGGATAGCCCTTGATGGCGAGCAGCGCCTGGTGCTGGCGGGGTGCGAGCCCTGCGGCATCCGCCGCGCGCGCGCTGAAGGAGAGAAACGTCGCGAGCAGGTAGCGGAATTCGGCGAGCAACCGGTAATCCGCGAGGCTGAGCTCACGCCGAGGCGCGCGTCGCGGGTCCTTCTGACTCACGGCCATCGGGGACTCCCGTTGCGTCTGTCGACACCCCTCTCACCGGGGATTGACGCCGGCCCGCTTGCGGCGGATGTTTCGCAGGGTTTACTGAGCATGATCGCTGCCTCCGGCCTCGTCGCGACCCGCAGGACGCACCGGGCCGCACGCCGTGCGTATTGGAATCCCATCGAGCGAGCTGCTGCCGCGCAACAGCGCCCGGAATGGCGACATGCGCGGACAGGTCTCGCCGGGATTTTAATCAGTTTATCTTGCAAGGTAAACTGTCTAAATATATCCTGTCAGCGTGTCCTCCACAGGCTCTTCGACCGCGATTGAATCGCTTGCGGCGGAACTGGCCCTCGCCGCCGGCCAACTCGTCCGGCGCCTGCGCACGCAAGGCCAGCCGGGTGGTCTGAGCCTGTCCCAACTGGCGGTCCTCGCGCGACTCGAGCCGCACGACGGGATCACGGCAGCCGAACTCGCCCGGGCGGAAGCGATGAAGCCTCAGTCGATGGGATCGATTCTCGCGGCGCTCGCAGCGCAGGATCTGGTACGACGCCGGCCCGATCCGCGCGACGGCCGGCGGATTTTGTTTGCCCTGACGGCCAAGGGGGCCGCGATCCGGGCCGAACGCAGCGCCGCAAAGCGACAATGGCTCGCGACCGCCCTGGCCAGACTCGATGCCCGGGAGCTGCAGACTCTGGGCGCGGCCGTGCCGCTGATCAAGCAACTGGGCCAGCCATGACAGTGCCGGCGTGTGCGCGATCGAACCGCGGCACGAACGGCCTCGAACACTCCCCATCCATGTAGGAATCCCATGCCACTGACCGTCATCGATCCGGCCACCGCTCTGATCATCGTCGATCTTCAGAAGGGCGTGACCTCTCTCGTCAGCGCGCAGGCCTTCGACCCCGTGGTGCGCCACGCACGCGAACTGGCGGAAACGTTCCGCAGCCGCGGCCTGCCCGTCGTACTGGTCAACGTCGCAGGCGGCGCGCCGGGACGGACCGAACACGCGCGTGGACTCGCCGACTTGCCCGCCGACTGGACCGAGCTGCTGCCGCAACTCGATCCGCAGCCGACCGACCACCGGGTGACCAAGCGGACCTGGGGCGCATTCACGCACACGGACCTCGAGGCCTACCTCAGGTCGTTGTCCGTGACGCAGGTGGTGCTCGCGGGCGTCGCCACCAGCATCGGTGTGGAATCGACGGCCCGCCAGGCCCATGAGCTCGGGTTCCATGTCACGCTGGCGATCGATGCGATGACCGATCTCAGCCCGGAGGCTCATCACAACAGTCTGACGCGGATATTCCCGAGACTCGGCGAGACCGGCACGACCGCTCAGGTTCTCGAGCTCCTGCGCCGGCCGTGAGCGCCGCTCACGCAGCGGTGCCGCTTGCGATCACGCCTGGGCGCCGCGAGCGCACCGCCTCGCGTCCGACACCCGGCTGATCGGCCCGATCCGCTCCCCGACACCGCACGCCCTGGTGCGGCTCGAGCGTCAGCGCGCGTTCCGCCCGGCAGCGCACCGGTTGCGGTCGTTACGGACGGTGGTCCCGGCGCGGACCGGATATGCTCGATCGCGTCCGACAGCGGCACAACGCGAGGAGCAGGTTTTGTCGGCGCCAACGAACGCCGTGATTGCGCGGGAGACCCTGCAGGGGTTGCTCGATGCGCTCGTGGCTCAGGGCTATCGCACCATCGGTCCGCGGCTGCGTGACCGCGCGATCGTTTACGACGACGTCACCGATGTGTCGGAATTTCCGGCCGGCTGGAGCGACCGTCAGGATGCCGGCCGTTACGAAATCCAGCGCCGCGCCGACGATGCGTGGTTCGGTTTCAACGTCGGCCCGCACTCCTGGAAGCAATTCCTGCGACCGCCGCTCGAACGGCTCTGGACGGCCCACAGACACGACGGTTTCGAGGTGAGACCGGCGGATCCCTCTGGGCTCAAACAGGCCTTCATCGGCGTGCGCGCCTGCGAACTGCACGCCATTGCCATCCAGGACCGGGTGTTTTTCGGCGGCCGCTACTCCGATGATGCCTATCGGGCGCGCCGCCTGAGCGCATTGATCGTCGCGGTCAACTGCGCCCAGGGCGGCGGTACCTGCTTCTGCCACTCCATGGGTACGGGTCCGAAGGCGACGCTGGGATTCGACCTGTCGCTGACTGAGCTGCTGGACGCGGATCGGGCCAGCTTCCTGGTCGAGATCGGCAGCGATGCCGGGGCCAGACTGCTCGATGCCATCCCGAGCCGCGCACCGAGCGCCGCGGAGCTCGCCGCCGCACAGGCGGTGCTCGCCCGTGCCACCGCGCAGATGGGCCGCAGACTCGACAGCACGCGCCTGCGGGAATTGCTGCGGGAGGTCCCGGGCCATCCGCGCTGGGACGCGCTCGCCGCGCGGTGCCTGTCCTGCGGCAACTGCACCATGGTGTGTCCGACCTGCTTCTGCAGCTCGGTCGAGGACCACAGCAGCCTCGAGGGCACCACGGCCGAGCGGCTCCGCGTCTGGGACTCGTGCTTCACGCTGGATTTTTCCTTCCTGCACGGCGGCAGCGTGCGCCACAGCACCCGCGCGCGTTATCGGCACTGGATGACGCACAAGCTTTCCTATTGGTTCGATCAGTTCGGCGGCAGCGGCTGCGTCGGCTGCGGGCGCTGCATCACCTGGTGTCCGGCCGGTATCGACATCACGGCGGAAGCCGCCGCCCTCAGCGCCGTCTCACCGGCGCAGGACGACCCCGACGCT
Organism: Pseudomonadota bacterium; assembly: GCA_021817875.1. The sequence continues at coordinate 1,638 of JAKAFQ010000233.1, read as the reverse complement.
CATGCGCGCACTTGACACCCTGCTGCGCGAGCATCCCTTCTTCGCCGGGCTCGGCGCCGAGCATGCCGCTCTGATCGGCGGCTGCGCCCGAAACTGCCGCTTCGACACCGGCGAGTACCTGTTCCACGAGGGCGAGCCCGCGAATGAATTCTTCCTCATCCGCCACGGCCGGGTCGCGCTCGATGTAGTGGGCCCGGACCAGGCGCCGATCGTGTTCGCGACGCTCGCCGAGGGCGAGATCGTGGGTGCGTCCTGGCTGGTCCCCCCGTACCGCTGGATGTTCGATGCGCGCGCGGCCGCACCGACCCGTGCGTTCGGCATCGATGCGGCCTGCCTGCGCCGCAAATGCGCTGCCGATCACGATTTCGGCTACGACATGATGCAGCGCTTTCTGCCGGTGCTCGTAAAGCGGCTGCACGCCACCCGGCTGCAGATGTTCGATGTCTACCGGAAACGCTGAAGTGCCCGGGCGGGCGCCGGGCACATTCGTGCCGGCAATCTACCGGGTTCGGGAGGTGACGCGTGAACTGCCCGACACGGCGACGCTGTGCCTCGAGCCGCAGTCCGGCCGCCGTCCGAGCTACGCTCCGGGTCAATTCAACATGCTGTACGCCTTCGGCATCGGCGAGGTGGCCATCAGCATCAGTGGCGAAGACGAGCACGGCGGGTTCCTGCACACCGTCCGCGAGGTCGGGGCGGTCAGCACCGCGCTGTCCCGACTGCGGACCGGAGCGGCCGTGGGCCTGCGTGGTCCGTTCGGCACCGCCTGGCCGCAGGCCGAAGGCGCCGATCTGATCTTCGTCGCCGGCGGGCTCGGACTCGCGCCGATGCGTCCGGCGATCCGCCGGGCACTCGCCCGCCGCAACCGTTACGGGCGGCTGTTGATCCTGTTCGGCACGCGACATCCGGACGAGGTGCTGTATCGCCAGGAACTCGAACAATGGCGGCGCGGCCCGGGCGTGGACCTGTTGCTCACCGTGGACCATGCCGACGCGCAGTGGCACGGCAACGTCGGGGTCGTGCCGGCGCTGATTCCCCGCGCGCGGTTCGATTCGAAGAGCGCCGTGGCGTTCGTGTGCGGACCCGAGATGATGATGCGATTCAGCGTGGCGGCGCTGCGTGAGGCGGGCGTGCCCGATGAGCGCATCCATCTGTCTCTGGAGCGCAACATGAAGTGCGCGACAGGTCTGTGCGGCCACTGCCAGTTCGGTCCGGAGTTCATCTGCATGGACGGCCCCGTGATGCGCTTCGACCGCATCGCCCCCCTGTTCCCGATCCGGGAGATCTGACATGGCTGCGCCCCGGCGTCCGCGGCTCGCGGTGTGGAAATTCGCTTCCTGCGACGGCTGTCAGCTCTCGCTGCTCGACTGCGAGGAGCAGCTGCTCGCGGTGGCGGAGGCGATCGAGATCGCCAGCTTCCCGGAAGCGTCGAGCGCCGTCGCGCCGGGTCCCTACGAGCTGTCGCTGGTCGAAGGCTCGATCACCACCGCGCACGATGCCGAGCGCATCCGCGAGGTACGCCGCATGTCAAAGCACCTGGTGGCGCTCGGCGCCTGCGCGAGCGCCGGCGGCATACAGGCGTTGCGCAACTTCTCGGCCATCGACGCGCTCGTGGCGAGTGTCTACGCGACTCCCCGA
>JAKAFQ010000232.1 GCA_021817875.1 Pseudomonadota bacterium | reverse complement strand
AGGACAGCGGTACCCTCTTCCCGGGGCACGGCGGCGTCATGGACCGGATCGACAGTCTGACGGGCGCGGCCCCCGTGCTGATTCTCGGTCTCACTTTTCTCGGAGTCCTGCCATGATCGGCGTGGTCGTTCTGGGTTCCACGGGCTCGATCGGCGAGAGCACCCTCGATGTGCTCGCGCGCCATCCGGACCGATTCCGTCTGGTGGCCATCGGGGCGCATCGCAGTGTGGAGAAGCTGCGCCAGCAGATCCTGCGATACCGGCCGGCCTATGCGGCGCTCGCCGATGAGCAGGCGGCGCGCGATCTGAAGCTGCGCCTCGCCGATGCGGCGCCGCACACGCGGGTGCTCTCGGGCCCCGAGGCGCTGCTCGAGCTGGCGACGCTGCCCGAAGCGCAGTGTGTCATGGCGGCGATCGTCGGGGCGGCCGGACTGCCCTCGACACTCGCGGCGGCGCGCGCCGGCAAGCGCCTGCTGCTCGCGAACAAAGAATCCCTGGTGATGTCCGGCACGTTGCTGATGGAGGCGGTGCGCCAGGGCGGCGCCACGCTGTTGCCGATCGACAGCGAGCACAACGCGATCTTTCAGTGTCTGCCGCCCGGGGCGCGCACCGGCGAGGCGCCGCCGGGGGTGCGGCGGCTGCTGCTCACGGCATCCGGCGGACCGTTCCGGGACTGGACGGCCGAGGCGATCGAGGCGGCGAGCCCGGAGGCGGCCGTGGCGCATCCGAACTGGGTGATGGGGCGCAAGATCTCGGTCGACTCGGCGACCCTGATGAACAAGGGCCTGGAGCTCATCGAGGCGTGTTTTCTGTTCGGCCTCACGCCCGAGCGCGTCGAGATCGTCGTGCATCCGCAGAGCATCATTCACTCGCTGGTGGAGTACGTCGACGGATCGGTGCTGGCGCAGCTCGGCTCTCCGGACATGCGCACGCCCATCGCGCACGCGCTGGCGTGGCCGCAGCGCATGGCCTCGGGAGTGGCCTTTCTCGACCTGGTCCAGACCGCGCGGCTCGATTTCCGCGCCCCGGACCCCGTGCGCTTTCCCTGTCTGCGGCTTGCGCAGCGCGCCGCCGCGGCCGGCGGACTGGCGCCGGTGCTGCTCAATGCCGCCAACGAGATCGCGGTGCATGCCTTCCTCGAGCGGCGGTTGAACTTTCCCGGGATCGCCTCGGTCATTGAGGAGGTGATCACACGCTGTTCCGCGGGAAAGATCGGCGGATTGGAGGATGTCCTGGCCGCCGACGCGGAGGCTCGGCGGCGCGCGCAGGAATGCATCGAGGCGGGCGCGGGCGGCGCGGCGCGCCGCTGTGGCGGCGGGGCATGAGCGTCCTGTGGTACGCCCTGTGGTTCGCCGTCGCCGTGAGCCTGCTGGTCACGGTGCACGAGTTCGGTCACTTCTGGGTGGCCAGACGCCTCGGCTTCAAGGTGCTCAGGTTCTCGGTCGGCTTCGGCAAGCCGCTGCTGTCGTGGCGCTGGGGCCGCGATCCGGTCGAATACGTCATCGCGCCCATCCCGCTCGGCGGCTACGTGAAGATGCTCGACGAGCGCGAGGGACCGGTGCCGCCGCAGGACCTGGCGCGCTCCTTCACCCGGCGGCCGCCCTGGCAGCGCATCGTGGTGCTGCTCGCCGGGCCGGCCTTCAACATCCTGTTCGCCATCGTGGTGCTCACCGGCATGCTGTGGGCGAGCGGCCTGACGCGGGTGCTGCCGGTCGTCGGGGATGTCGCGGCCGGCTCGTTCGCGGCCCGGGCGGGACTGAAGCCGGGCGATCGGATCGTGGCGCTCAACGGCACGGCGCTCGACAGTCAGCAGCAGGTCACCTTCAGGCTGCTCGAGGTGATGAGCGGCAGCGGCGATGCCCATTTCCTGGTGCGCCGCCCGGACGGCGCGCTGGGCGCGGTCGATCTGGCGGTCGGCAATCCGGCCACGCGCCGCAGCCTCACCGCGCCCGCGGGCCTGTTCAGCGGGCTCGGGTTTCATTTCTGGGTGCCGCCGATCCCGGCGGTGCTCGGCCCGGTGGTGCCCGGCGGGCCGGCGGCGCGCGCCGGGCTGCGGGCCGGGGACCGGATCCTCGCGGTCAATGGCCATCCGGTGAGCGATTTCGCGGACGTGGTGGCCCGCATCAGCCCCCATCCGGGCGAGACGCTCAGTCTCACCTACCGGCGCGGTGCGCTCGTGCGCACCGTCGAGGTGAAGACGGCGAGCGTGAGCGCCGGCGGCCGGCGCATCGGGCGCATCGAGGCCGAGGCACCGGCCGAGATCCCCTATCCGCCGAGCATGCTGCGGCACGTGCCGCTCGGGCCGATCGGCGCCCTGGGGCGCGCCACGCACCAGATCTGGAGCATGACGGCGCTGCAGGCGCAGCTGTTCTGGCGCATGATGCTCGGACAGGTGTCGCTGCAGAACCTGAGCGGCCCGCTGTCGATCGCCGAGTACGCCGGTCAGTCGGCGAGCGCCGGGGCGAGCTCCTTCCTCGGATTCCTGGTGCTGATCTCGCTGTCCCTCGGGTTTCTCAACCTGTTGCCGATCCCGATTCTCGATGGCGGCCAGATCGTCTTTCAGCTCGTGGAATGGATCAAGGGCGCGCCGCTGTCGGAGCGGGCGCAGGCGCTCGGCCAGCAGATCGGTATCGCGCTGCTGATCCTGCTGATGGGGGTGGCGCTGTTCAACGACATCGCGCGCCAGTTCAATTGACCGCTGAGTGAAACACCAAGCCGGACCTGCGAGGTCCGCTGCTCCCCACGGGGCGCCGCCGCGCGGGGAACCGGGGGAGACTTACGTGACCGCTGTGAGAGATTGGGGCCAAATGCTACAGAACTTGACGAATCAGCGTGGCGACTCGCCGGTGAGCGCCGTATGAGGCCCCGTGTCGCGCTGCTCGCAGTCGCGCTGGCCGTGCACTCGGCGCTCGCCGGGGCGCAGAACGCGCCTTCCTCCGCGGCGGCGGACTTCACGGTGGGCAACATCGAGGTGCAGGGCCTGCAGCGCATCTCCGAGGGAACGGTATTCAACTACCTGCCGGTGAACATCGGCGATCACCTGGACGCGCGCAAGGTGCGCGAGGCGATCCGCGCGCTCTACGCCACCGGTTTCTTCCGCGACGTCGAGCTACGGCGTCAGGGCAACACGCTGGTCGTGGTGGTGCTCGAGCGGCCCTCGATCGAGAGCTTCACCATCAAGGGCAACAAGGCGGTCAAGACCAAGCAGCTGATGAAGTCGCTGCGCAACGTCGGGCTGGCGACCGGCAAGATCTTCGACCGCTCGGTGCTGCAGAACGTCACCGAGTATCTGACCGACATGTATTACGGGCGCGGCAAGTACGGGGTGCGGATCAACACCAAGGTCACCCCCGACACCGACAACCGGGTGAAGATCGCCATCAACATCAACGAGGGCGGCCGGGCGGTGATCCGCTCGATCAACATCGTGGGCGACAGCCGCTTCCCGCGCAAGGAGCTGCTCGACCAGTTTCACCTGAAGACCCCGAACTGGCTGTCGTGGTACCGCCAGGACGACCGCTACTCCCGCCAGACGCTCAAGGGCGATCTGGAGCGGCTGCGGGATTTTTACATGGACCGCGGCTTCGCGGACTTCGAGATCCGCTCGACGCAGGTGCAGATCAGTCCCGACAAGAAGGACATCTTCATCACCGTCAGCATCAAGCAGGGCGCGGTGTTCAAGATCTCCACGGTCAAGCTCGCCGGCACCTTCGTGGTGCCGAAGTCCGAGCTCGAGCGGCTGGTGGTGGTGCACCCCGGGGAGGTGTTCAACCGCAAGCGCATCACCGCCACGCGCAAGCTGATCCAGGACCGCCTCGGGGAGTACGGCTACGCCTTCGCGAAGGTCGACCCGGTGCCGACGCCCGACGAGAAGACCCATCAGGTCTCGCTCACCTTCTTCGTCGATCCGGGCGATCGGGTGTACGTGCGCAACGTGACCTTCTCGGGCGAGACGGCCATCGACGACGTGGTGCTGCGCCGCCAGCTGCGCCAGCTCGAGGGCGGCTGGCTGTCGAACGTGGCGCTCGAGCGCTCCAAGCTGTTCATCCAGCGCCTGCCCTACGTGAAGAACGTGAGCTACAGCACCCACCGGGTGCCGGGCTCGCCGGACCAGGTGGACGTCGACTACAAGATCAAGCAGGGACCGGCCGCGCAGCTCTCGGGCGGCATCGGCTATTCGGCCACCTACAAGCTGATGCTGAACGCCAATTTCGCCGACGCCGATTTCCTCGGCACGGGCAACCGCTTCGCGATCAACCTGTCCGGCGGCGCGTTCAACAAGGTGTACAGCGTCAGCTACACCAACCCGTTCATCACCATGAACGGCGTGTCGCAGACGCTGCAGGCGAGCTACAGCGACGTGACCCAGTTCGTCTCGTCGTCCTCGCAGTTCTCCTCCAAGACCATCGACTTCGGGCCGTCCTGGAGCTACCCGATCACCGAGTTCCAGTACCTCACCTTCGGCGCGGCGTTCGAGAGCGCGCAGCTGCTGACCAGCTCGGCGGGCAGCGCCGAGCAGGCCAACCAGTGGGTGCAGCAGAACGGCCATCCCTACAGCCGGCTGGTGCACGAGGACTACTACAACAACGACTTCGTGCTGTACGGCTCGAATTTCCACGACGTGCAGCTGATGGCCGGCTGGGGCATAGACGATCGCAACCGCACGCTGTTCGCCGACCGGGGCATGATGGCCTCGGCGTCCGCCAGCGCCACCGTGCCCGGCAGCAACGTCGAGTACTGGATCGCCAATCTGCGCTACCAGCAGTACGTGCCGCTGATGCGGCACTTCCTGACGCTCTCGTTCTACGAGGCGGCCAATTACGGCGCGGGATTCGGCCATACCACGGGGCTGCCGCCCTACCGGCTGTTCTTCGGCGGCGGCCCGGACTCGGTGCGCGGCTTCCGCGACAGCTGGCTCGGGCCGCGTGACCAGTTCGGCAATCCCTATGGCGGCAACTTCGACATCGTCAGTCAGAACGAGCTGCTGCTGCCGATGCCCGCCAAGTGGCGCCAGACCGCCCGGGTGAGCCTGTTCTTCGACATGGGCAACGTGTTCTACACCGGCAGTCGCATCAAGTTCTACCAGCCCAATAACGTGACGCCGGTGAAGTACCACCTGAACGGCTGGGGCGATCTGAGGCGCTCGGTGGGCATCTCGGTGGAATGGATGGCGCCCCTCGGGCTGTTCCGGTTCAGTTTCGGGGTGCCGCTCAATGCCCATCCGACCAAGTACATCGGCGCCGCTCCGGTGAGCTGGGGTGATCAGACCCAGGGCTTCCAGTTCACGGTCGGACAGGCGTTCTGAGGCGGCCGGCGGTGCAAATGGCTGTCGTGGGGCGGTAGTGGTAGCATTGACCGCTTAAGCCGCCACCGGCGGTGTACGCACATCATCATTCATTGCAGTTGAGGTGGGTCTCCGTGAAGCGCTCGGGCAGAAGCAGTTCAATCGTTGTGATGATCGCCGCCGGCCTGCTGGCCGCGGCGCTGGCTACGGCGAGCGCGCAGGCCGCCGGGCTCAAGATCGCCGTGGTCGACTATGGGGCGCTGCTGCAGGCCTCCCCGCAGGCGAAGGCGGCCGTCAGCGCGCTGCGGGCGGAATTCCTTCCGAAGCAGAAGAGCCTGCAGACCGAGGCGCAGGCGCTGAAGGTCAAGCAGGAGAAGCTGCAGCGCAACGAGGCGACCATGACCCAGGACCAGGTCGCCCAGGCGCAGCTCGATCTGCGCGAGAAATACGAGAACCTCGCGCGCGAGCAGCAGGCGATCCAGGACGCCGTCAATACCCGGCGCAACGAGCTGATGAGCAAGCTGCAGAAGACCCTGGTCGCGATCGTGCAGAACTATGCCCGGCAGCACGGCTACGATCTGGTGCTCGCCGACGGGGTGATCTACTCCGACGCCTCGCTCGATATCACTCCGGCGGTGCTGAAGCTGCTGCAGGATCAGCCGGCGCACGCAGCGGCGAAATAACCGCCGATCGGCTTCGATGAGCGTCTCGATCGGGGAGCTCGCGGTCCGTTTCGGCTGCGAGCTGCGCGGCGATCCGGGCGTCGAGGTGCAGCGGGTGGCGACGCTGTCGGGTGCCGACGGCGGCGCGGTGGCGTTTCTCGCCAATCCGCGCTACCGCGCGCAGCTCGCCGGCACGCGCGCCGCAGCGGTGGTGCTCGATGCGGCGAGCGCCGGGGATTGCCCGGTGGCGGCCCTGGTCTGTCAGAACCCGCATGCCACCTACGCGCGGATCGCGGCGCTGCTGCATCCGCGACCCGCCGCTGTCCCCGGCATCCACCCCTCGGCGGTGATCGATCCGGGCGCCGAGGTCGATCCGAGCGCGCACATCGGGGCGCTCTGCCACATCGGGGCGGGCGCCGTGATCGGGGCGCGCGCGTTCGTCGGTCCGCAGAGCCTCGTGGCCGAGCAGGTGGTGCTCGGGGAGGACGTGCAGCTGCTCGCCCGGGTGAGCCTGTGCCGCGGGGTCGTGGTCGGGGCGCGGACGATGATCCAGCCCGGCGCGGTGATCGGCGCCGACGGCTTTGGTTTCGCCGCGGAACACGGCCGCTGGATCAAGGTGCCGCAGATCGGCGGGGTGCGGATCGGCGCCGACGTCGAGATCGGCGCCAACACCACGATCGACCGCGGGGCGCTCGAGGACACCGTGATCGAGGACGGGGTCAAGCTCGACAACCTGATCCAGATCGGGCACAACGTGCGCATCGGGGCGCACAGCGCGCTCGCCGCCTGTGTCGGGGTCTCCGGCAGCACCACCATCGGCCGGCGCTGCATGATCGCCGGGCAGGTGGGCATCGCCGGTCACCTGACGATCGGCGATGACGTGGTGATCACCGCGCGCACCGGGATCAGCCATTCCATCACCGCC
>JAKAFQ010000231.1 GCA_021817875.1 Pseudomonadota bacterium | reverse complement strand
CCGTCGCGAGGAACCGGCTCTTGCTCTGGTTGGCCCGATCCGCGCTGTCGCGCGCCAGATCGGCGACCTCGCGGGCGCGCTCGGCCGCAGCTTTGGCGGCGACCAGTTCCTGCTGGATGCGATGGCGTTCGCCCACGTCGCGGATGGCTGCCACCACCATCGGCCGCTCGCCGTCGGATACCGGACTGAGGCTGATCTCCACCGGGAACTCGCTCGAGTCCCGCCGGCGGCCGTGCAGGTCGAGGTTCTGTCCCATCGGCCGCACGCGCATGTGCCTCATGTAGTCCTCGCGATGAGCGGCATGCCGCAAACGGAACCGCTCCGGCAGCAGCATCTCCACGCCGCGGCCGACCACCTCCTGCGGCGCATAGCCGAACAGGGCGCTCACCTGCCGGTTGGCATACTGAATGATTCCCGCGCCATCGACGATGAGCATCGCATCGGGGGCCGCTTCCAGGGCGCTTCGCGAGAGTTCTGGAGGTGTCAGGCGCAAGAGTCCACGTCCGCTCAAGGTTCCCGGAGGACCGCTGCCGCCTGAATCCACTCCTCCCGGTCCGCTGATGCGGGGTTCGATGAACCGGGCCCGCGTCCGTGAGCCGATCCACCTCGCCGCACTGCTTCGATCCGGGCCGCGCCTTCTGAGGCGTTGTCAGCGGCATTCAGAAGAATATTCCTCGGGCGCGGCAAGATCAAATGCGACTCGGACCCATTCCTGATCGGGAGGGCCGGATGCGTCCCGCGCGCCGGTGGGGCCGTGAGCGCCCGGCGCCACGTCCGGCATTGCGGAAAATACCCAGTGTCCCGTCCCGAAGAGGTGATCTTTGCGGCCGGCAGCGCTGCACGGTGCGTGCAACTACGGAGTGTGCCCGCCGGGAGGCGGTGACACCATGCCGACGGCTCCCGTCAACACAGCGAAACCCCCGGTGGGGAGGCCCGAAATGGCGCAGACCCGACTGATGCAGGACTTGGAGCGTCAAGGCGTTTCACGCCGCGACTTTCTGGCCTTCTGTGCGAGCATGGCCGCCGTGCTGGGGCTGCCCAAAACCGCCTCGGCCGCGATCGCCAAGGCCGTCGAGACCGGCAAGCGCCCGATCCTCGTGTGGCTCGAGTTCCAGGACTGCGCGGGCAACACCGAGTCGTTCCTGCGCGCCGGCCACCCGACGGTCGCCGATCTGATCCTCGAGAGCATTTCGCTCAACTATCACGAGACGCTGATGGTGGCGGCCGGCAGCCAGTCCGAGGCCGCGCTCGAGGACACGGTCGCGAAGCACAGGGGCGAGTACATCGCCCTCGTCGAGGGCGCGATTCCGGCGGATGCCGACAGCGGCTACTGCATGGTCGGCGGCCGCTCGGCGCTCGATATCGCCCGCGAGGTCTGCGGCAGCGCGGCGGCGACGGTCGCGGTCGGGACCTGCGCGACCTTTGGAGGCCTGCCCGCCGCCCACCCCAATCCCACGCGCGCGCTTTCGGTCGCCGACGCGGTGCCGGGGGTTCGGAACCTGATCAACATGTCGGCCTGCCCGGCGAACGCGGAGAACATCACGGCGCTCATCGTCTACTACCTCACGGTCAAGCGTTGGCCGCCACTCGATCAGTACCGCCGGCCGCTGTTCGCCTACGGCACTCTGATTCATGATGCCTGCGAGCGGCGCGCGCACTTCGACTCCGGACAGTTCGTCGAGGAGTGGGGCGATGAAGCGCACCGGCACGGTTACTGCCTGTACCGAATGGGGTGCAAGGGACCGGCGACCGCGCAGAACTGCCCGAATGTGCAATGGAACGGCCATACCAACTGGCCGATCGGCTGCGGCCATCCGTGCCTCGGATGCGCGGAGCCGAATTTCTGGGATGTGATGACGCCGTTCTACGAGCGGTTGCCGGACGTCGCCGGAATGAGCGCCGGGCGCTGGCTCGATCCGGTCGGAATTTCCGCCACCGGAGTGGTGGCCGCCGCCGCCGTGGTGCATGGCATCGGCGAGGTGACCCGCTATCGGCGCGGCCATCGGCCGCCGCCAGCGCCGAAGTCACAGCCCGATGAGACAGCCCGAGATGGCGAGTCGCATGAGGAGGGGCGTAAATGACCCACGTCGTCGTTGATCCCATCACCCGGATCGAAGGTCACCTGCGCATCGAGGCGGAGGTGCAGGGCGGCGCGGTCACGAAGGCCTGGTCTTCCTCAACCATGTTCCGCGGTGTCGAGCTGATCCTCGAGGGGCGTGACCCACGCGATGCATGGGCGTTCACTCAGCGCATCTGCGGAGTGTGCACCACGGTGCATGCCATCGCCTCGATCCGCGCGGTGGAGAACGCCATCGGAGCCACTCCTCCGCCGAATGCGCGCATCCTGCGCAACCTCGTCATCGCGGCGCAGCAGGTCCACGATCATGTGATTCACTTTTATCACCTGCAGGCGCTCGACTGGGTGGATGTGGTGAGCGCCCTCAGCGGCGACCCGGCGAAGACCGCGAAGCTCGCGCAATCGATCTCCGACTGGCCGCTCTCGAGCGCGAAATATTTCTCCGCTGTACGCGACCGGGTGAAGGCATTCGTCGAGCGCGGACAGCTCGGGATCTTCGCCAACGCCTATTGGGGTCATCCGGCCTACCGGTTGCCACCGGAGGCCAACCTGATGGCCCTCGCGCACTATCTCGAGGCGCTCGATTTCCAGCGTCGCTTCGTCAGGATCCACGCGATTCTCGGTGGCAAGAATCCCCACCTGCAGAGCTTCCTCGTGGGCGGCATGGCCACGCCGGTGGACCCCGACGCCCAGGCTTCGCTCAACATCGATACCATCACCCAGCTGCGCAAGCTGGTCGCCGAGGGGGTGCAGTTCGTCAGCCGCGTCTACGTACCCGATGTGCTCGCCGTCGCCTCGTACTACAAGGACTGGTTCTCGATCGGCTCGGGTGTGCGCAACTATCTTTCTTACGGCGATTTCCCGCTCGATGACGGCCCTCATCCGACGCTCTATCTGCCGGGAGGGGTCATTCACAACGAGGACCTGACGCAGATCGCCCCCGTCGACCAGGCGAAGATCGACGAGTACGTCACCCATTCGTGGTACGACTACAGCGTGGGGAACGACAAGGGACTCAATCCCTACCACGGCGAGACACGGCCGCACTTCACCGGGCCGAAGCCGCCATTCGAGCGGCTGAACGTCGAGGAAAAATACTCCTGGCTCAAATCGCCGCGCTATGACGGGGCGCCGATGCAGGTTGGACCGCTCGCGCGCATGCTGGTCGCCTATGGGCTCGGCCGTCCCTCGCGCGTCAAGACACTGCTCGATGCTTCGCTCAGCCAGCTGGGTGCGCAGCCGAGTGCGCTGTTTTCGACGCTGGGGCGCATCGCGGCGCGCGCCATCGAGGCGCAGGTGCTGGTCGAGTCGATGGGCATGTGGGTCGATGCGCTCGCCGAGCAGATGGCCCGGAGGGATTTCCGCATTCAGGACACCTCGCGCTGGGATCCGGGCAGCTGGCCGCGCGAGTGCTTCGGCGCGGGATTTCACGAGGCGCCGCGTGGTGCGCTCGGCCACTGGGTGCACATCCGCGACGGCCGGATCGCCAGGTACCAGTGCGTCGTGCCGAGCACCTGGAATGCCGGTCCGCGCGATGCCCGCGGACAGCCGGGGCCCTACGAGGCCTCGCTCGAGGGCACCCCGGTCGCCAAGCCCGATCAGCCGCTCGAGATTCTGCGCACGGTGCATTCGTTCGATCCGTGCATGGCCTGCGGCGTGCACGTCGTCGATGCCAGTCGGCGCGAACTGGCGCGAGTGAGGGTCTCATGAACGCCGTGCCCGCGGAGAATCCCTACGCGGTGAGCCTGCATCGGGTCTATGTGTGGGAATTGCCGGTGCGCCTGGTGCACTGGCTGCTGTTCTTCTCGATCCTGACGTTGAGCGGTACGGGCTACTACATCGGCAACCCCTTCGCCAGCGGCCCGCTGCTCATGGCCACGGTGCGCGTCGTGCACCTGTACGCCTCGATCGTGTTCACGCTGTGCGTGTTGCTGCGGGTTTACTGGGCGTTTGCCGGCAACCGCTATGCGCGCTGGTCGGATCTGATTCCGGCATCGCGCGAGCGGCTGCGCAGTCTGTGGACCAGCCTGCGGTTCTACACTTTCTTCGGGCGGGATCCGGATGAGTACGTCGGACACAACGGGCTCGCTGGTCTCACCTATGCGTTCATCTTCGGCGTCTACTTCGTGATGATCGCGACCGGACTTGCCCTCTATCAGATCTACGCGCCGGTCGGATCGCCGATGCGCGCGTTCGCCTTCCTGATCCGCACGTTCGGCGGACTGCAGATGGCGCGCCTGATCCATCACATCGGCATGTGGGTGATCCTGGTGTTCGCGGTGGCGCACCTGTACTTCGTGGTGCTCTCTTCGACCGTCGAGCACGTCGGCATCTTCGATTCGATTCTCTCGGGCTTCAAGTTCACGCCGCGCGGCAGGCGGAGAACCGGCTCGTGACCGGCACGCGCACCGATGTGCGGCAACGCGTCCGGGTACTGGTTCTCGGCCTCGGGAATGTGCTGCTCGGCGATGACGGGGTGGGGCCGGCGACACTGGCGCGGCTCGAGCGAGACTACCGATTGCCGCCCGAGGTGCGTCTGGTCGACGGCGGCACGCTGGGTCTGGCGCTTCTCGATGAGCTGGCGCAGGCCGAGCAGGTGATCCTCGTGGACGCGGTGGCCACGGACGAGGCGCCCGGCACGCTGGTTCGGCTGCAGGGCGAGGCGGTCCGTGACGCGGTGCGCGAGCGTCTGTCGGTGCATCAGGTGGGCGTGGCCGACCTGCTCGACGCCGCGCGCCTGATCGGTTGTTATCCGGACTCGGTGGTGCTGCTCGGTCTGGTGCCGGGTTCGATCGGAGTGCGCGTCGGACGCACCGCGGCCGTGGACGCCGCACTGACCGGGTTGGTTTTGGCAGTCGTCCGGGAAGTCAGATCCCTTGGCTACGAGTTGCTCGAGCAAACGCAGGTTGGCGGCGCTCGGCCTATTCATGCTCTCATGCATCATTTCGGGGTGTGAGCGTCCGGGTCCGGCGGCGCCCGAGGCGCTGCTCTCATCGAGCGCGGCCCGGCGCGCCGGGGCGCTGCTGTTCGCCGCGCACTGCGCCATCTGCCACGGTGCGCGGGGAGAGGGCGGTGGGCTGCGGCAGAACGGCTTCGCCCCGCCGCCCGATCTGAGGTTGCCGCCCTGGTCGCAGCGCGCGCACGCGCGGCGCACCTTTCGCGCCATTCGCGCCGGGGTACGTGAGACGGCCATGGCGCCGTGGCCGACCCTGAGCGACCGGCAGACCTGGGAACTGGTTGCCTTCATCGAGGCGCAGGCACAGCGGCGCTGAGCGCCGCCGGGCGATCAGGCATGCACGAACTGTCGATCTGCGAGGCGCTGATGGAGCAGGTGGCGCGTGTCGCCCGCGAGCAGCATGCGCTGCGCGTCGTATCCGTGACGGTGAGGATCGGCCCGCTTTCGGGAGTGGAGCCGTCGCTGCTCGCCAGCGCCTACCCGCTCGCCAGCGCCGGCACCGTCGCGGCCGACTCGAGGCTGGTCCTCGAGCGCTGCGCGATCAGGGTGCGCTGCCTCGAGTGCGGCGCGGAGTCCGAGGCGAGCAGTACCCGCTTATTGTGCGCACGCTGCGGCGAGTGGCGGGTCACGGTGCTCTCCGGGGAGGAGTTGCTGCTCGTCCGGGTGGAACTCGAGAAGGAGTCGTAGCGGCGCGTCGGCCCGAAATCCCGGCTCGGTAATCTCTTACGGCGCGCGCAGGGCCGGCGGGATAGCATCCGCATTCACGCCGGGCGGGCGGTGTCGTGTGTACGCATCCGGCCGGATCGATGGAGGTCGACCATGACCCAATGGCAGTCATTCGTACGGTGGACGGTGTTCTCGGTCGTGCTGGCATCGGCGGGGGGCACAGCGGCTGCAACGCCTGCGGTCACCAGCGGCAGGCAGTTGGTCAAGACGCTGACCTGCACCACGTGTCATCAGCAGGGCGGGCTTGCGCAGGCGCTGTCGGCGTACGCCGGCAAACCGGCGGACGCGCTCAAAGCGGCTCTCATCGACCCGAAGAAGGCCCTCGGGCCCGCGACGATGATGCCCTCGTATCAGGGTAAGCTGAGCCCGAGCGAGCTGGATGCGGTCGTGGCCTATCTCGAGGCGGGCGGCAAGCCCTGAGGTGGGCCGCTGGCGCCGGCGTACGGGCCGCTCAATGCAGGAAGGCGGCAAGCAGCACGCCCACCAGCAGCAGTGCGGACCCTGCCGTGTGCAGGCGCAGCGTGGCCCGGATTCCTCGAACCATCGAGGCGCGATCGGGCGGCCGGGTGATCGCATGCGAGGCGCTCCAGGCGACCGGCAGCAGGAGCAGGGCAGCCAGGCCCGTCCACCCCGGTATGAGCCTGAACGCTGCGGCGAGAAGGAGTGCGGCGCAGGCACCGCCGTGCAGTCCGAGGTACACGCGTCGCGTGGCGCGGGTCCCGAGCCGCACCACCAGAGTCGCCTTGCCGGCTCGAGCGTCGGCGTCCCGGTCGGGCACCTCGTTCATCAGGAGAATGGCCGCCACCCACAAGCCGACCGGCACCGAAATCAACACGCTCGCGGCGTCGAGCCGTCCGCTTTGCAGCCACGCCGCTCCCGTCACGGGCAGGACCCCGAAGGCGAGCGCGATCGCCGCTTCGCCCAGGCCGCGGGCGGCGAGCTGCAGGCGCGGCAGCGAGTAGGCGAGACCGAGCGCCATGCCGGTCAGCCCGAAAACCAGGACCCCGGGCCCTCGCAGTTCGAGCAGCGCAAGTCCGAGCACCGCCGCGACGGCGAGCAGGGTGACGCCCCAGACCGTCATGTCGTGCGCGCTCATGACGCCGTTCTGAATGAAACGCGAGCCGCCGCTGTAGGGAAAGATCCGGCCGTCATTCGCTCGATCGGCGCCAGACAGATCGTC
>JAKAFQ010000230.1 GCA_021817875.1 Pseudomonadota bacterium | reverse complement strand
GGTACGATCGTCGAGGTGCGGGTCAGGCCCGGCGACAAGGTGTCCAAGGGCTCGCTGATCGCGCGGCTGGAGGCGAGCGCCGATGCTGCGGCCGCGCCGGGTGCGGTGGCGCCGAGCGCGACGGAAGCCGCGCCGGCCGGGCCGGTGGCAGTGTCCGCCGCGGCCGAAACACCACGGCCGGCCGGCACGGCGACGCAGGCGGGAATCGGTCGCTCGACGCAACTGCTGGTGCTCGGGGCCGGTCCCGGGGGCTACACGGCGGCGTTTCGCGCCGCGGACCTCGGCCTGAAAGTGACGCTGGTGGAGCGCTGGCCGACGCTCGGGGGCGTCTGTCTGAACGTCGGTTGCATTCCCTCCAAGGCGCTGCTGCACGCCGCCCAGGTGATCGAGGATGCCCGGCAGATGGAGGCGCACGGCATCAGTTTCGGCGCGCCGCGCATCGATCGGGCGAAACTGCGCGACTGGAAGAGCTCGGTGGTCGGCAAACTCACCGCCGGCCTGAGCGCACTCGCCCGGCAACGCAAGGTCGAGGTGCTGCGCGGCGCCGGCCGGTTCATCGGCCCCCATGAGATGGAAGTCGCCGGCGAGCAGGGCACCGAGCGCATCCGCTTCGAGCAGTGCATCATCGCGGCGGGTTCCGAGGCGGTCCGCCTGCCGTCGCTGCCGCAGGACCCGCGCATCATCGACTCGAGCGGCGCGCTCGAGCTGCCGCAGTTCTCGGGGGGGATCCTGGTCATCGGCGGCGGCATCATCGGACTCGAGATGGCTGGCGTGTACGCCGCGCTCGGCAGCCGGGTGAGCGTCGTCGAGCTCACTTCCCAGCTCATCCCGGGCTGCGATCCGGATCTGGTGCGCCCCCTGGAGCGGCGCATCCGGACCCGCTACGAGCAGATCCTGCTCGGCATCCGGGTCTCGCGCGTCGAGGCGCTGGCCGAGGGGCTGCGCGTGACGTTTGACGGCGAGCGGGCGCCGCCGCCGCAGACCTACGATCGGGTGCTGGTCGCCGTGGGCCGCTCGCCCAACGGCAAACTCATCGGGGCGCAGGCCGCGGGAGTGGTCGTGTCGGAGCGGGGCTTCATTGCGGTCGACAGGCAGATGCGCACCAACGTGCCGCACATCTATGCCATCGGCGACATCGCCGGAGCGCCCATGCTGGCGCACAAGGCGACGCACGAAGCCAAGGTCGCGGCCGAAGTGGCGGCCGGGCACAAGAGCGCGTTCGACGCGCGTGTCATACCCTCGGTTGCCTACACGGATCCGGAGATCGCCTGGGTGGGCGTGACGGAAACGCAGGCGAAGACCGAGGGCATCCGGGTGCAAAAGGCCGTCTTCCCGTGGGCCGCAAGCGGCCGCTCGCTCTCGCTCGGCCGGGACGAGGGGATGACGAAGCTGCTGTTCGATCCCGACACGCACCGGCTGCTCGGTGCCGGCATCGTGGGCACCCATGCCGGT
The DNA here is from genome assembly GCA_021817875.1 of Pseudomonadota bacterium. The sequence continues at coordinate 5,499 of JAKAFQ010000230.1, read as the reverse complement.
GAGCTGATCGGCGAGGCGGCGCTCGCCATCGAAAACGGCTGCGATGCGGCCGACATCGCCCTCACCATCCACCCGCACCCGACGCTCTCGGAGACCGTCGCCATGGCGGCGGAGGCCTTCGAGGGCACGCTGACCGATCTGTACCTGCCGAAGAAGTAGGCGCGCACCGGGCGGGGCCGCGGGGCGGGTCTGAGCCGGCGCGGCGCAATGAACCGTCTCGGGCCTGTGCTAGCATGCCCCGGCAGCGATCGCGCCCTGGCCGGGTCGGGTGCCGCCCGGGCGACGCGCAGGGGTCATGGGTATCGGGCGAGCGGAGAGAAAAACCATGAACAAGCGGCTTGCGGCGGAGTTTTTCGGGACGTTCTGGCTGGTGTTCGGCGGTTGCGGCGCCGCCGTGCTCGCTGCGGCCTACCCGCATCTGGGCATCGGCTTCCTCGGGGTCGCATTGGCCTTCGGCCTGACGGTGCTCACCATGGTGTATGCGGTGGGACACATCTCGGGCGGACACTTCAATCCGGCGGTGACGGTGGGCCTGTTCGCCGGCGGGCGGTTCGGGGCGAGAGAGGTCATTCCCTACATCGTGGTGCAGGTGGCCGGGGCGATCGCGGCCGGGGCGGTGCTGTACGCCATCGCGAGCGGCAAACCCGGGTTCAACGCCGCGGCGAGCGGTTTTGCCTCCAACGGCTACGGGGCCCATTCCCCGGGCGGATACTCCATGCAGTCGGCGATGATCGCGGAGTTCGTTCTGACCGCGATGTTCGTGCTGGTGATCCAAGGGGCGACCGACCGCCGGGCCCCGGCCGGTTTCGCGGGGCTCGCCATCGGTCTGACGCTGACCCTGATTCACCTGATCAGCATCCCGGTGGACAACACGTCGGTGAATCCGGCGCGCAGCACGGGGGCGGCGCTGTTCCAGGGCGGCTGGGCCCTGCACCAGCTGTGGCTGTTCTGGGTGATGCCGCTGCTCGGTGGCGCCGCGGGGGGGCTGATCTATCGCACCCTGCTCGAAACAAAGGCCCCGCTGTCGACGGCCCCGAAACCCGATCCGGCGTGAGTGTGCGCGGGGTGCGCCGTCGCCGGCCCGGCCGCTGAGCGCTACAGCGCCCGCAACCGCTCCAGATAGCGCTGCTCGTCGGGCATGAGCCCTGCGCGCTGGGCTTCCCAGAGCGCCTCGGCCAGCCGCTCGATCATGGCGTGCTCGGCGGCATGCGGATCGCCGAGGCGGCGGCAGAGCGATGCGTGAACAGCGGCGATGCCGGCCGGTCGGTCGGTGCAGACCTGCTCGCGGATCGCCAGGTGCAGTCCCAGGTGCAGGAAGGGGTTCTCGTGACCGCCCTCCGGGGTGAAATCCTGCGCCAGCGCCTGTGGGGACTCGAGCAGCGGGATGTATTCGGCGTGCTCGGCGATCACCGCGGCAATCTGCGCCTCCAGAGGCTCGAGCGGCACGCCGGCGCGGTACTTGCGCCAGGACTCGCAGTACAGACGGCGCAGCTGATCGCGGCTCTGTCCGGCGAAGAGCGGCATGGGGCTAACCTCGCACGGGCGAGCCGGCTCTTCGGGCCCGCGGCCGGCGCGCCGGCGCGGCAGGCGGCGCGGTCTTGTCGGGATACTCGCACAGGTCGGCGAGGATGCAGCGCGGGCAGTGGGGCCCGCGGGCGGTGCACACGTAGCGTCCGTGCAGCAGCAGCCAGTGGTGGGCGTCGCGCTTGAAGGGCGCCGGGGTGTTCGCGGCCAGCGCGCGCTCGACGGCGAGTGCCGTGCTGCCCGGGGCGAGGCCGGTGCGGTTGGCCACGCGGAAGATGTGCGTGTCCACGGCGATCTCGTGCTCGCCGTACACCATGTTGAGAATGATGCTGGCGGTCTTGCGCCCGACGCCGGGGAGCGCCTCCAACCCGGCCCGATCCGCCGGAAGGTGACCGCCGTGGCGCTCGACGAGCTGGCGGCACAGGCCGATCAGATGGTGCGACTTGGCGTTGTACAGGCCGACCGGACGCAGGTACGGCTTCACGCCCTCGACACCCAGGGCGAGCATCGCCTGCGGCGTACGGGCGACGGGAAAGAGCCTGCGTGTGGCGGCGTTGACGCTCTTGTCGGTGGTGTGGGCCGAGAGCATCACCGCCACGAGCAGCTCGAAGGGGCTCGAGTACTCGAGCTCGCTCCGGGGGTGGGGATTGGCGGTCTGTAAGCGCCGGTAGAGGGCGCGGCGGGTGGCCGGATGCACGGGGTCAGCCGCGGGTGCCATCGGCAGCGCCGGTGGCGGCGAGGCGCTTGCGGGACGCGAGCAGCATCGCGCGCGCTTCGGCCCGGCGCGCGAGCCGCGCATGGTGCGCCGTGAAACGGCGGCGGTTCGCCTCAGGCTCGGGCGCTGGCGCCGCGGGGGTCGTGGGACGGGCCACCAGGGTGATGCAGTCCACCGGGCAGGGCGGCAGGCACAGCCCACAGCCGGTGCAGTGCTGCGTCAGGACGGTATGCAGGTGCTGGCGCGCACCGATGATGGCATCGACCGGGCAGGGCGGCAGGCACTTGGCGCAGCCGATGCAGGCGTCCTCGTCGATCAGGGCGAGCGGCGCCGGTGCCTCCAGCCCGTGGCCCGGGTTGAGCGGCAGTGGGGCGCGCTGCAGCAGCCTCGCCAGCGCGGCGATGACCGCCGAGCCGCCCGGAGGGCACTGGTTGATCTCGGCCGCGCCGCGGGCCATCGCTTCGGCGTAGGGCCGGCAGCCGGGATAGCCGCAGCGGGTGCACTGGGTCTGCGGCAGCAGCGCGTCGATGTCGTCGGCGCTCGCCATGGGTGTCAGCTGACGCGCATGCCCGGTGTCGCCCCGGAGTCGGCCGACAGCAGGAAGGGCCCGCCGGTCTCGCCGCTTGCGGCGAGCACCATGCCCTCGGAGAGGCCGAACTTCATCTTGCGCGGCGCGAGGTTGGCCACCATCACCGTGAGCCGGCCCACCAGCGCCGCGGGGTCGTAGGCCGACTTGATGCCGGCGAATACGCTGCGGGTCTCGTTCCCCAGATCGAGCGTGAGCTTCAGCAGCTTGTCGGCGCCCGCGACGTGCTCGGCGGCCGCGATGCGCGCCACGCGCAGCTCGACCTTCCTGAACTCCTCGAGGGAAATGGTACCGGGTGCCGCCGCAGCCTGCGCCGCAGTCCCGGCCGCCGCCGCAGGGGCCGGGGCCGCAGCGGCCCCGGCCGGCGGCTCGAACAGCGCGTCGAGCTGCTTCGGATCGACGCGTGTCATGAGGTGCTCGTAGTGGCGGATCGGGTGAGCCGGCGGCAGCGGCTGGCCGATGTCGGACCAGGCGCCGAACCCGGACAGGTTGAGGAATGCCGCCGCGCGTTGCGCGGTGGCCGGTAACACCGGCGCGAGGATGATCGACAGGATCCGGAATCCCTCCAATGCCGCGCTGCAGATGAAGTGCGCGCGGCGCAGGTCGGGCGCGCTGCCGCCGCGCACCAGTGTCCAGGGCTTTTCCTGATCGAAATACCAGTTGATCAGGTCGGCGAGGTTCATGCAGACGCGGATCGCCTTGGCGAATTCGCGTTCCTCGTAGAGTGATTTCACCGACCACGCCTGGCGCTGCCACTCCTGGAAAAGGCCGTAAGGCTCGGTCTTGCCGGCCTGCACGCTGCCGTGCGACAGCATCCGCCAGTGCGTTGGGTCGCTCAGCGGGTCCGGGCTCAGTCTGTTCTCGAAATGCCTGGCGATGAATTGCGACGCGCGGCTCGCGATGTTGACATACTTGCCGATGAGATCGCTGTTGACCCGGGCCAGGAAGTCATCGGGGTTGAAGTCCAGGTCCTCGACGTTGGCATTGAGCTTGGCGGCGATGTAGTAGCGCAGCCAGTCCGGGTTCATGCCGATCTCGAGGTAGCGCAGCGGGCTGATCCCGGTGCCGCGGGACTTCGACATCTTCTCGCCGGATACGGTGATGAAGCCGTGCACGTGCACGTTGTCGGGGACCCGGTAGGGCGGGCCGGCGAAGCGCAGCATCGCCGGCCAGAACAGCGTGTGGAAGTAGATGATGTCCTTGCCGATGAAGTGCACCTGCCGGGTGTCGGGCGCGGTGAGGAAGGCCTCGAAGGCGCGCGGCTCGCCGTTCGCCCGCGCCTTGCCGCCGTCGAAGTAGCTCTTCAGCGAGGCGAGGTAGCCGATCGGCGCATCGAGCCAGACGTAGAAGTACTTGCCGGGCGCATCCGGGATGGGGATGCCGAAATAAGGCGCATCGCGCGAGATGTCCCAGTCGGAGAGCCGCTGCGCGCCCGGCTCGCCGCTCTCGCCCGCGAGCCACTCGCGCGCCTTGTTGGCAACCTGGGGCTGCACGTGGCCGGGCTGCGCCAGCCACTCGTGCAGGAACGCGACGCAGCGCGGGTCGGAGAGGCGGAAGAAAAAGTGATCCGAGGTCCTGAGCACCGGCTTCGCGCCGGTCAGCGTGGAGTACGGCTCGATGAGCTCCGTCGGTGAGTAGACGCTGCTGCAGACCTCGCAGGCGTCCCCGTACTGGTCCCTGGCGTGGCACTTGGGGCACTCGCCCTTGATGTAGCGGTCGGCGAGGAACATGCCCTTGACCGGGTCGTAGAACTGCTCGACCGGCTGGCGATGGATCAATCCGGCGGCCTTCAGCCGCAGATAGATGTCCTGGGACAGCGCGACGTTCTCCGGCGAGTCGGTCGTGTGCCAGTGATCGAAGCCGATGTGAAAGCCCTCGAGGTAGCGGGGCCGGCCGGCCGCGACGCGCGCGACCAGTTCCCGGGGGCTGACGCCTTCGGCCTCGGCCTTGAGCATGATGGGGGCCCCGTGGGCATCGTCCGCGCCCACGAAGTGCACCCGGTGGCCCTGCATGCGCTGGAAGCGCACCCAGATATCGGCCTGGATGTACTCCATGATGTGCCCGATGTGAAACGGGCCGTTCGCATAAGGCAGGGCAGTGGTGACGAAGAATGTCTCGCTCATCCGGGAATCTTACCGGGTGCGGGCGGGCCGAGACAGTCCGCCTGCGCCCGGCCCGCCGTCCCGGGGCGCAGCGCGCCTCGCCGGTGCTAGGCCTGCGGCCTCGATGCCTCGAATTTCCCCTTGTTGATCGCCTTCTGGTAAGCCTCCTCGGCGTCGATCAGGCGCTGCTCGAGCAGCTGTTGGATGGCGCCGTCCATGGTGCGCATGCCGAACTGGGCGCCGGACTGCATGGTGTTCTCGAGCTGGTCGAGCTTGCCCTGGCGGATCAGACTGGCCGCCGCTGGGGTATTGATCAGGATCTCGAGCGCCGCGACCCGGCCCTGGCGGTCGGCGCGCCGCAGCAGCTGCTGGGAGACCACCCCGCGCAGCGAGGTCGAGAGCATGCCGCGCACGTGCGACTGTTTGTCCGAGGGGAAAACGTTCACCATGCGGTCGACCGTCTGCGCCGCCCCGTTGGTATGCAGGGTGCCCATGACGAGGATGCCGGTCTCGGCCGCGGTGACCGCGATGCTCATCGTCTCGAGGTCGCGCAACTCCCCGACCAGGATGAC
>JAKAFQ010000229.1 GCA_021817875.1 Pseudomonadota bacterium | reverse complement strand
GGTTTCGAACGTGACCGGGGAGCGCGCGGGCGCCTTCGGCCGCACGATACACTGAAAGCGTGCTCGGGGAGCGCATGTGATCCCGGGCCGCCGGGCGCGTCCCGCATGCCCCGGTTCACCCTTCGCGAGACCCCGGGAGGGCCGGGTTGGAGCGACGGTCCGGACGTCGCGGCGCTTGACCTGGAGTGCACTCCAGGCCGTATGGTCACTGCAGGTCATTCAGGAGTCCGGTGAGCAATGAAATCCGTGGTTCTCAAGATTGAAGGCATGCACTGCGGTGGTTGCGCCCAGTCGGTCAAGCGGCTGCTCGAGCGCGAGCCGGGTGTGCAGTCCGCCGAGGTGACGTACGAAACCGGTGAGGCGCGGGTGCAGTTCGACCCCGCACAGCTCGATGAGCGGCGCCTGATTGCGGTCGTGCAGCAGCCCGGCTACCAGGCGATCATCCAGGCGGCGTGAGTCTCGGCCTGTTGCGTGGACCGGCGTGCCGGCCGGGCGAGGCCCGGCGGACGGCCGCGAGGACAGCCGACTACCTCCACCTCCTCGGGGCCGGCGGAGCGACGGACCCGCGGCCGTTCGCCAGGAGCGATCTCAGCAACCCGAGCAGCTGATCCGCCTGGATGGGCTTGTTGGCGAGCCGCAGGCGGCTGTCCTCGAGCTGGCGGATGGCCGCGGACGTGTCTCCGGTGATCAGGACGGCCGGCAGGTCCTGACCGAGGCGTTCCCGCAGGCGTGTGATCACGTCACTGCCGGTTTCCCCGCCGCCGAGGTGGTAGTCGGTGATGACCAGGTCGAACGCATCGTGCTCGGCAACGTGCGCGAGCGCCTCGGCGACCGTACCGGCCGCGGACACCCGATAGCCTTCCACCTTCAGCAACATGCGCGTGGCGTCCCGGACCGCGGGATCATCTTCCACGAGCAGCACGCGTGACGGATCGGTGGTCAGAGGCAGGGTGTCCTCGGCGGCGGGCTGCGGCGCCGGGATGGTCCGGGGTCGCCCCGTCGGCAGATCGAGCGCGAATACCGAGCCCTGCTTCAGTTCGGAGCGGACATCGAGGCGGATGCCGAGCAGGTCCACCAGGCGGCGCACGATGCTCAGCCCGAGTCCATAGCCGCGCTGGCCGCTGTAGTCGCGCTCGACCTGGTAGAACTCGTCGTAGATGTGCGCGAGCTGATCGGGTGCGATGCCGATGCCGGTGTCGATCACTTCGAGCCGCACCGTGCCCGGGCCGGACAGCGCCACGAGCCGCACGCGTCCCGCACGGGTGTACTTGATGGCGTTGGACAGCAGGTTGCGCAGGATCTGCCCGAGCAGAGCCGGATCGCTGTGCACGCATTGCCGGGCGTGCGTCACTTCCAGCACGAGTCCCTTGTCGGCGGCGACACCGGCGAATTCCGCACCGAGCTCCTCGAACAGCGCCGCGACTTCGACGTCGGCCGGCTCGGGCCGGATCGCGCCCGACTCGAGCTTGCTCATGTCGAGCAGCGCATTGAGCAGGTGCGCCATGGCGCCGATCGCCTGGTCCTGGTGCGCGAGCGCCTCGCGCGCATCCGGATCACGCACCATGCGGCGCAGCGTCCCGTTGAGCAGCGCCAGGGACTGCAGTGGCTGGCGCAGGTCGTGGCTCGCCGTGGCGAGAAAGCGGCTCTTGGCGTGGTTGGCCCGCTCCGCGGACTGCTGTGCGGCCAGCAGCTCGTTCTGGATGCGTCTGCGCTCGGTGATGTCACGGATGGCCGCGGCCACCAGCACCCGCTCCCCGTCACGGATGGGACTGAGGCTGATTTCGACGGGAAACTCGCTGCCGTCCTTGCGCCGGGCGAGCAGCTCGAGTCCGACGCCCATCAGGCGCATGCGCTGCTCCGCCACGAATGCCCGCCGATGATCGATGTGCTGCGGGCGCAAACGCTCGGGCATCAGCAGCTCTACGGTGAGTGCCGGGGTTTCCGCAGGCTCGTACCCGAACAGCGTCGTCAGCTGGCGGTTTGCGAACAGGATGCGGCCCTGCTCATCGGCGATGATCATCGCATCCGGAGCCGATTCGAGCGCGCTGCGGGTCAACTCGGACGAGAGCATGGACACCAGGGAGCCAGTGATCGATCCTGAGAGCTTCGCATCGTGAACCGCCGGGAAGCAACTTCGCGGACTTCGCGCCGTACGCCCTGTGGCACACGGCGGCGCTCGAGGTCGATCGGGCCCGGTGGCGCGTCCTGGAATCGCCGGCCCGGGGAAACGGGAGCCGTCCGGCGCGTCCTCAGCGCCAGGCAGGTGTGGGCAGGCGCAACACGAAGCAGGCGCCGCTCGATTGGTTCGGCCGGTGCTCGAGCGTGCCGCCGTGCGCGCGCGCAATGGTGCGGCTGCTGGCGAGACCGAGCCCGGTTCCGGCCGGCTTGGTGGTGCAGAAGGGATCGAACAGACGTTGTACGATCTCGGGCGAGATGCCCGGACCGTTGTCGCAGACCACGATCTCGATGTCCCCGTCCTCGGAGCGAGCCGTGCTCACCCGGACTTCGCGTTTTTCCGGCGCCACCTCGGCCAGGGCTTCCAGCGCGTTACGCACCAGGGCGAGCACGACCTGCTGGATCTGGGCCCGCTCGAGCACCAGCGAGGGCAGGCCATCGGCGAGAGTGATGCGACAGCGAGACTGATGATGCCGGGCATCGGAGTCGATCAGATCACTGACCTCGCGGATCAGGGCGTTGACATCGGTCGGCTCACCGCGGGTCTCGCGTGAGCGCGTCAGGCCCCGCAGACGGTTGATGATGTCGCCGGCGCGAACCGCCTGGGCGGCGATCTGGCGCAGCGCGTCACGGACTTCTTCGAGATCCGGGTTCGGCAGTCCGAGGAGCCGTTCGCAGGCCTGGGCGTAATTGGCCACCGCGGCGAGCGGCTGGTTGAGCTCATGGGCGATGCCGGCCGCCATTTCGCCCACGGCGGCGAGGCGCGACACGTGCAGCAGCCGGTCCTGCAGCCGGTGGCTGTCGTCATTGGGTTTCTGGGGAGCGGCATTCATAAGTACGACGATGGTTGCTCCAGGGGGGGCGGGAAGTCTCTAAGTATTTTCCCAAGCGGTGCGCGCCACAGGTCTCACTGGGCGATCGGACCGTGCCTCGCTCCGGCGCCGTGACCGGGGTCCTGATCGTCCGTCCCGCTATAATCCTTTCCGGGCGCCCTGGCCCCGATGATGCGCCTCCCGCGGCCGCGTGGGGGATCATCGACGCGGCGGTAGGCTCCGGGCCGCTGATCGCGGCGCGAAAGTGGCGGAACTGGTAGACGCGCTGGACTTAGGATCCAGTGGGGTAACCCGTGAGAGTTCGAGTCTCTCCTTTCGCACCACCCGTTCAGGGCCACGGGCAAGAGGCCCACGGATTGCGAGCGCACGGCTCCCAACTGCCCTTGCGCGGGTTGCGCAGGCGTGAGGCCTTCCTCAATATCTTATGTGGCCCAGGCCCATAGGCCCCAGGCCCCCATGACCCAGGCCCCCATGACCCAGGCCCCCATGACACAGGCCCCCATGACCCAGGACGGTGCGTGCCAAGGCGCTGGCTCTGTGGCAAAATGTGCAGTCCCGCACGCTGGTTACGCGTAGCTCATTGATTTTCCTTGAAGTTTGGTCTTTCCCCCGGCTCAGGACCGGACTTCCCGATGCCGGCCCGGGTCGCTCGTGCGCATCTCACAGCTCTGAGGTTTAGGAATGCAGGTTTCGTTGTCCACCCGTGGCGCCCTGGAGCGTCGCCTCGAAGTCGCCGTTTCCGCTGCCGAGGTGACCGAGGAATTCGAACAGCGCCTGAAGAAGGTCGCCCGTTCCGCGCGCCTGAAGGGCTTCCGGCCCGGCAAGGCACCGCTGCCGGTGGTGCGCAAGCAGTTCGGCGAGCAGGTGCATGCCGAGGTCATCGATCACCTGATCCGCAGTTCGCTCGCCGAGGCGCTGCGCGAGCAGAACCTGACGCCGGCCGGCGGACCGCGCATCGAGCCGATTGCGATGGCGCTCGGCTCGGACCTGAAGTATGCAGCAGTCTTCGAAGTGATCCCGGAGATCCAGGTCCGCGCACCCGAGGGCACCGAGATTTCGCGCCCGGTCTGCGATGTCACCGAGGCCGACATCGACGCCATGATCGAGAGCATGCGCAGGCAGCGGCCGGTGTTCACGCCCGTCGATCGTCCCGCCGGGGAGAACGACCGGGTCACCGTGGATTACACCGGCCTGATGGAGGGTAAGCCCTTCGAAGGGGGAGATGGTCAGGACGTGGTCCTGGTGCTCGGCAGCGGGCAGGCCCGGCCCGAGCTCGAAGCGGCGCTGAAAGGCGCCAGCGCGGGCGAGCGCCGGAGCGTGACCGTGAACTTCCCGGCGGATCTCGCCAACCCGGCCCTGGCCGGAAAGAGCGCGGAGCTCTCGGTATCGCTGAAGCGCGTCGAGGAGCAGTCGCTTCCGCCGCTCGATGAGGAATTCTGCAAGGCCTTCGGGGTCGAAACAGGCGCAGTCGAAGCGCTGCGCGTCGAGGTGCGCAAGAGCATGGAGCGGGAGCTGGGCCAGATGATCCGCAGCCGCCTGCGCAACCAGGTGTTCGATGCGCTGCACGCCCAGAACCCCTTCGACGTGCCGCGCGCCCTGGTGGATGAGCAGGTGCAGCAGATGCAGCTCGATGCGGCCCGCCGGATGGGTGTGCGCGACGTGTCGCAGCTGCCGCCGCGTGAGCCCTTCGAGGCCCCGGCACGCAAGCGAGCCGCGCTCGGCCTGATTCTGGGGCAGATCATCCAGGCACAGGCGCTGACGGCAGACGGACAGCGTGTGCAGGAGCGGCTCGAGGAGCTCTCGGCCGGGTACCCCAATCCCGAGGAGGCGCGCACGGCCTACCAGCACAACCGGGATGCCATGCGCCAGATCGAATCGGCGGTCCTCGAAGAGCAGGTGATCGACTGGTTCCTCGAGCGCGCCAAGATCACGGACCAGCCCATGACGTTCCAGGAAATCACCGGATTCGGCCGCCTCAGTGAGGCGGGCGTGGAGACCGCGGCCTGATGCGTGCCGCGAACGAAGCGATGATCCGTTGCCGGCGCCAGGTGCCCTGACCCGCACGATGATCCCTGACCCATTGCACACTCGCAGCGACCGCCCGGTGGCGCTGCCCCCGGTCACGGCGAGCCGCGGGCAGCCCCGCGCACCGCGCGCCGGCCGGCCGGGCTGTGCGTTCCCCCAGTCTTACCCTGACTTGCAATACGGAGGTGGTGCGGCCTCGCCAGCCTGATCGCTGGAGTCTTCGCGCCGAGCATCAGATGAACGAACGCGCATTGAATCTGGTCCCGATCGTGGTCGAGCAGACCGCCCGCGGTGAGCGCTCCTATGACATCTACTCGCGGCTGCTCAAGGAGCGGGTGATCTTCGTCGTCGGTCCGATCGACGACTACGTGGCCAACATCGTGGTGGCGCAGATGCTGTTTCTCGAGTCAGAGAATCCCGAGAAGGACATCGCGCTGTATATCAATTCCCCGGGCGGCGTGGTGAGCGCGGGACTGGCGATCTACGACACCATGCAGTTCGTCAAGCCGGACGTCAGCACCATCTGCATCGGCCAGGCGGCCAGCATGGGCGCGGTGCTGCTCGCGGGCGGAACGGGCGGCAAGCGCTACTGCCTGCCGCACGCCCGGATCATGATCCACCAGCCTCTCGGGGGCTTTCAGGGCCAGGCGGCCGACATGGAGATCCATGCCAAGGAAATGCTCGAGACCCGTGACCGGCTGAACCACATCCTCGCCAAGCATACCGGGCAGAGCGTCGAGCGCATCAAGCAGGATACGGACCGCGATCGGTTCATGGACTGGAACGAGGCGGTGCGCTATGGGCTGATCGACCGGGTGCTCGAGAAACGGGGAGACGTGGCGGCCGCCACTGGAAAACCGGCGTAGCCGGCCCCATGTCGATACCTGAGCGTGCCGCGGGAGCCCTTCCCGCGGCGGCGACTATCGCAAGTAGTGAACTGCATCAACAAATTCCCGCTGAGACAACGACTTGGCCGTGCGAGGGCGCTTTGCCTCGTGCCCGGAGCGCATGCTATAAGAAAGCTGTCGCTTCCGGCGCACTGCGGGCTTTCGGACGCTGTGCAAAACCTTTCCGGAAGATTTGATGAGTGCCATGCCTCCTGAGGGCTCCATAAATGAGTGACGATTCCCGCGGCCGCCACGACGACGGCAAGCTTCTTTACTGCTCGTTCTGCGGGAAGAGCCAGCACGAAGTACGCAAGCTCATCGCCGGTCCATCGGTGTTTGTGTGCGACGAGTGTGTCGAGCTCTGCAACGACATCATCCGCGAAGAGCTCGAGGGCCGTGCCGAGCGCGCCCGCGACAAGCTGCCCAAACCTCACGAGATCAAGAAGGTTCTCGATGAGTACGTGATCGGCCAGGAACGGGCCAAGAAAGTGCTTTCGGTGGCCGTTTACAACCACTACAAGCGGTTGCAGACCCGCACCGGCGCTGCGCGCGCCAAGGACGACGTCGAGATCGCCAAGAGCAACATTCTGCTCATCGGCCCGACCGGCTGCGGCAAGACGCTGCTGGCCGAGACGCTGGCGCGCCTGCTCAACGTGCCGTTCACCATTGCCGACGCCACCACGCTGACCGAGGCGGGCTATGTCGGCGAGGACGTCGAGAACATCATCCAGAAGCTCCTGCAGAAGTGCGACTACGACGTCGAGAAGGCGCAGACGGGCATCGTCTACATCGACGAAATCGACAAGATCTCGCGCAAGTCCGACAACCCGTCGATCACCCGCGACGTCTCCGGGGAGGGCGTGCAGCAGGCGCTGCTGAAGCTCATCGAGGGCACGATCGCATCGGTCCCGCCCCAGGGCGGACGCAAGCACCCGCAGCAGGAGTTCCTGCAGGTCGATACCAGCAACATCCTGTTCATCTGCGGCGGAGCGTTCTCGGGACTGGAAAAGATCATCCTCAACCGCACGCAAAAG
>JAKAFQ010000228.1 GCA_021817875.1 Pseudomonadota bacterium | reverse complement strand
TGATGCCGACGAAGATGGCGATTCCCGCCATCAGAAACATCATCCAGGCGGCATCGACGATGCCGCCGGGGAAAAACACCCCGAGGTGCAGGCTCAGGGCCATGATCTCGCCGACGACGATCGGCACGGAAAACAGCACGGTTTCCAGCACCGTCAGCGGGAAAATGCCGAGTCCGGCCATCGCCACGATGGGCAGCGCCCAGTATGCCTCGAGCGCGGTCCGGGCGTAGGGCCCGAGGCCCGGCTGGCGCAGCAGCATGAGCGAAGCGAAGTAAAAGACGGTCGGTACCGCATACAGCACGACCAGACTGCGGTAGATCCGGCCCGCGGACGGCGGACGGCGGGTGAGGGATGCAAGGTAGGCGAACGCGCCGCCCGCGGCGAGCCGCCCGACCGTGAGCAGGGCGGCGGTGCGCAGCGGCAGCGTCAGCAGATCGATCGGAATCCACAACAGCGTGAGAATCCCGAAAATCACCGCCAGCGCACGCACGCGCGAGGCAATCAGCTCGTTGCGCCGGGTGGCGATCAGCGGCGGATGCACCCGCGGCCAGAACAGGCTGCACAACCGTTCCGCCCGATACTCCTCGGGTAAAAACCAACTCACAAGTCGTGCAATGGCTGGCGACCGGCTCATAAATGTTCTTCTGCGTCCCCCGTTGTAGTGCGTCGCCTCCCGGAGGGCGCGGCGCCGGCGCGTACGGGTGCGGCCGGCGTGTCTGCCGGCTTCGCAACCGCGGCGGCCGGCCGGGTGAGCGGGCGGGAGCCAAGCCCTCGCCGTGGCGCCGATCAGGCCAGGCAGGGTCGCTCGACAGACGGCCGCGGCTCGGCGGCGCCGATCACGCACTCGATTCGCTTCTAGAGCAATGATAGGAAAGACCCTACGGCCATTGCGTGACATACGTACCGTCCGCGCGCTCGCCGCTCGGGCGCAGTTCAAAGAAATCGCGGGCGGCCGTCCCCTCGGGGCGCGTGCGGCGCGCCGCAGAATCGCGGACTTGCGCTGCGATTCGTCATGGCACAGCGCCATGCCGCCCGTCCGAGGGAGCGTTGCACGGCAGCCCCATCGTTGTTCAATACGTAGTTTCCACAATAGGCCCCTGCGCCGTACATTTGAGAGAACGATCCGATGCGCCCCCGGGCGTTCGCGCGCGGCGGGACGTTCGGAACCGACAGGCGGCGGACAGGAACCACATGTCTTCGCACTCTCGAGCGAACCCTTCCGCCGATCGCTGGCGCCTCTGGCCGGCCATGGTGCTGATTACGGTTTCGCTCCTCGGCCTGATGGCGATGCAGGGTTACGAGGTGCTCAGGCGTCTGCCGCGGGCCGCCGTCGGCCAGGCGCTGGTGACGCACAGTTTCACCGTGATCGTCACGGCGCAGGCACTGCGCAGCGCCGTGCAGGATGCCGAACGGGGTCAGCGCGGCTACCTGCTGACCGGCCGTGGCGATTATCTCAAGCCCTATCGCTCGGCGATCGTCGGCACGCGCTACCTGCTGGCCACTCTCACACGGCTCACCCTCGGCGATGCGCAGGACCAGCGCTACGTCCCCGAGCTTGCGCGGCGGATCGATGTGAAGCTGGGTGATCTGCAGGGCGGGATCCAGGCCTTCCGCAGCGGCGGGCTGAACGCGGCCCGGCGCGTTCTCGAGACGAACGCCGGGCGGCACCCGATGCAGTCGATCGAGGACGGGATCGATGCGGTGATCGCCCGGGAGAACAGCCTGCTGTCGCGCCGGCTGGCCAAGGTGGCCGCGCAGGAGCGCACGGTGGAAGGCATCGCGACGGCCTCGACGGTGCTCGCCTCCCTGCTGATGGTCCTGGGACTGATCCTCGTGGTGCTCAGTTACCGCAAAGGGCGGCGCCTGCAGTCGGAACTCGCGCGCCGCGCCGAGGATGTCGCCGAGGCCAATCAGGCATTGGAACGGCGCAACAGCGAGCTGGCGCAGGCCATGGAGCTCGCGCGGGCGGCGCAGGAAGAGGCCCGGCAGGCGGAACGCGCCAAGGGGCGATTCCTCGCGACCGCGAGCCACGATCTGCGCCAGCCCCTGCAGGCGGTTTCGCTGCTCAACGGCGCCCTGCGCCGCACGGTGCCGGACCCCGAGATCAGCGATGTGCTGCGGCAGCAGAACGAGGCGATCGGCGCCATGGGCCGGCTGCTCAACGCGCTGCTCGACATCAGCAAGCTCGAGTCCGGCGCCATCCAGCCCGAGCCGGCGGATTTCGCGGTGTCGGCGCTGTTCGACACCATGGCGCGGGAGTTTCGCAGCGTCGCGGCGAGCAAAGACCTCGAGCTTGACGTCGAGGCGACGGACGCCTGGACGCACAGCGATCCGTCGCTCGTCGAGCAGATCCTGAGAAATCTCGTGTCCAACGCGATCAAATACACCCGCGAGGGGCGGGTGCGCCTGCGTGCCGTCGCCGATCCAGAGGCGGTCCGCATCGAAGTCAGCGACACCGGCGTCGGCATCGCGCAGGAGCAGATCCGGCTGCTCGGGGAGGAGTTCTACCAGGTCGGGGTACCGAGCAACAGCACGCGCGAAGGATACGGGCTCGGCCTGAGCATCGTGCGGCGCCTGGTGAAGCTGCTCGGCGTGGAGCTCGAGATCCGCTCGCAGGTCGGCAGGGGATCGACGTTTTCCCTGCGGTTGCCTCCGGGCGCCAGCCAGACCGTCCCGGCGCGCCCGCAGGGCTCCACGCCAAAGCTCTCGGCCGGTCCGATCAACGGAGGCGCGCGGATCCTGCTGATCGAGGATGACGCCGAAGTGCGTAACGCCACCCGCATGCTGCTCAAGGCCGAAGGCTACGGCGTGACGGCTGCCGGATCTTCCGACGAGGCGGTGCGCAAGGCGACCGAGGAGGACGCCAGGATCGCTCTGGTGGTCACCGATTTTCACCTGGGACCGGGAGAAACGGGCGTGCAGGTCATCCTGCGCGTGCGCGAAGTGCTGAGGACGCCGGTCAAGGCGGTGCTGATCACGGGCGACACCTCCTCGGCGATCAGGGACCTGCCGCCGGATCCGGATCTGAGGGTGTTGAGCAAGCCCGTGCAGGCGGAAGTGTTCCTGGGGCTCGTCCGGGAGCTGCTCGCGGCGTGAGCCGCGCCCGCAGTGGCGAGGGTCGCGCGCCGGCGCGGGCGGAGTGATCCGTTCAACCGGCTTGCAGTAGACTCCCCGCCATGCGTTACCCCTTTTCGCCGCCGCCTGTCGTCAGCGTGCCCATCCTCGGCTCGGACCGCTCCTTCCCGGTCCATCGCATCTACTGTGTCGGCCGCAACTACGCCGATCACGCGCGGGAGATGGGCGCCGCGGCGGGTGAGCCGCCGGTGTTCTTCCTCAAACCCGCCGATGCCGCGCTTGCGGTGGCGGCGGGGGCATGCGGCGATCTGCCGTATCCGGGGTTGACTCGCGAGCTGCATCACGAGGTCGAGCTGGTCGTGGGGCTCGGCGAGGGGGGGCGGGACATTGCGCCAGAGGATGCCCTGCGGCATGTGTTCGGCTATGCGGTCGGACTCGACATGACCCGCCGCGACCTGCAGGCGCAGATGAAACAGCGGGGCGCGCCCTGGGATATCGGCAAGGCGTTCGATCATTCCGCCCCGATCGGGCCGATGACGCCGGCCGCCGAGGCCGGTGAGATCGGCCGCGCGGACATCACCCTGCACGTCAACGGCGTCCTGCGCCAGCACGGCTCGCTCAGTCAGATGATCTGGCCGGTCGCGCAGGTCATCGCGCAGCTGTCTGCGGCCTGGACACTGGCTCCCGGCGATCTGATCTATACCGGCACGCCCTCGGGAGTGGCCGCGGTGCGGCCCGGCGATGCCCTCGAGGCCCGGATCACCGGCCTCGAAGCGCTGCGGCTGCGCATCGTCTGAAGAGGGGGCGGGCGAGGGCCCGCCCCGGTGTGCCTACAGCCGCTCCAGGGCGAGCGCGATCCCCTGGCCGACGCCGATGCACATGGTGCACAGCGCGCGCTTGCCGCCGATCGCCTCCAGTTGACTGAGGGCGGTGGCGACCAGCCGCGCGCCGCTCGCTCCGAGCGGATGGCCGACGGCGATGGCGCCCCCGTTGGGATTGACGTGCGCGGCGTCATCGGGCAGCCCCAGCTCGCGCAGGACGGCGAGCGACTGGGCCGCGAAGGCTTCGTTGAGCTCGATGACATCGAAGTCCGCCAGCCTGAGCCCGGTGCGTTCGAGCAGCTTGCGGGTGGCCGGGACCGGACCGATCCCCATGATACGCGGCGGCACGCCGGCGACCGCGCTCGCGATCACGCGAGCCCTCGGCGTCAGACCGAACCGCCTGGCGGCCGCTTCGCTCGCGAGCAACACCGCGGCCGCGCCGTCATTGATCCCCGAAGCGTTGCCGGCGGTGACCGAGCCCTCGGGGCGGACGACGCCTTTCAGCCGCGCCAGGGTCTCCATCGAGGTGTCGGGTCGGGGATGTTCGTCGGCCTCGATGCGCAGCGGCTCTTTCTTCGGACGCGCCACGACGACCGGGATGAGTTCCCGGGCAAAGAACCCGCCCGCGTTCGCCCGCGCATAGCGCTGCTGACTGCGCAGCGCGAAGGCGTCCTGGTCCTCGCGCGATATGGAACGTTCGGCCACCAGGTTCTCGGCGGTCTGCGCCATGGAATCGATGCCGAAGCGCGCCTGGATCAGCGGATTGACGAAGCGCCAGCCGAGGGTGGTGTCCTCGAGCCGGGCGGAGCGATCGAAAGCCCCGCTCGCCTTGCCCATCACGAACGGTGCGCGCGTCATGCTTTCGACCCCGCCGGCGATCACCAGCTGCGCCTCTCCCGCTGCGATGGCGCGGGCGCCGATCCCGACCGCATCCAGGCTCGATCCGCACAGCCGATTGACTGTCGAGGCCGGCACGCTCTCGGGCAGACCCGCCAGCAGCACCGCCATGCGCGCGACGTTGCGGTTGTCTTCGCCGGCCTGGTTGGCGCAACCGAAACAGACGTCATCGACACCCGCCCAGTCGACACCCTTGTGCCGCTCGGTGAGGGCGCGGATCGGGATGGCGGCCAGGTCATCGGCACGCACGGCGCCGAGTGCGCCTCCGTAACGGCCGAAAGGGGTCCGGATCGCATCGCAGATCAGCGCATTCGTCATGGCGGAAATCCAAGTGATTGAACAAGTGGTTGAAAATAAAGGGGCGCGTGCGGCGCCCGCGGCGCCACGATACTGGATCGGAGGGCAATTGACCACGGTCGGAGGGTGCGCAGATCCCGGACGTACAACGGCGTTGCGCCCCGATACAATACCGCCGAGTCCTCCGCCGGGTGCCCGTATGCCGCATTTCAAGGCGATCCGCGTTCATCAGGGGCCGAACGGCCGCTTCGCCTCGCTCGAGTCCGTCTCGCTCGATGAGCTGACCCCGGGCGAGGTGCTGGTGCGTGTGGCCTATTCGGGCCTCAACTACAAGGACGCGCTCGCGATCACCGGCAAGGGCTCGATCATGCGGGCCTTCCCCCGGATCGCCGGCATCGATCTCGCCGGAACGGTCGAGCGCAGCGAGGATCGCGCCTTCAGGGCCGGCGAGCGGGTGCTCGCCACGGGCGCAGGCCTCGGCGAGTGGCTCGACGGCGGGCTGGCCGAATACGCGCGAGTCCCCGCGCAGGCCCTGATCCCGCTGCCGGCCTCGCTCGGCCTGCTCGAGGCCATGGCGCTCGGCACGGCGGGCTTCACGGCGGCGCTGGCGCTGCGGCGCATGCTGGAGAATCATCAGGCGCCCGAGCTCGGCCCGATTGCCGTCACGGGCGCCACCGGCGGTGTCGGGGGAATCGCGCTCGGGTTGCTCAAGCAGGCGGGGTTTGCCACCGTCGCGATCACCGGCAAGGCGGGCGCGGAGGCGTATCTGCGCGGCCTCGGCGCCGATCGGGTCGTCGAGCGGGCGCATCTGGACCTCGGCAGCAAGCCGCTCGAGAAAGCCCTCTGGGGTGGAGCGGTCGATAACCTCGGCGGCGAGGTGCTGACGTACCTGACCCGCACCGTCAAGCCCTGGGGCAACATCGCCTGCATCGGCCTCGCGCAGTCCCCGCTGCTCAACACCACGGTCATGCCGCTGATCCTGCGCGGCGTGAGCCTGCTCGGCATCCACTCGGTGGACGTGCCGCGGCAGTGGCGGCTGCAACTGTGGCAGCAGTTATCGGGCGAGTGGAAAATGACCGACCTCAAGGCGCGCATCGTCCGGGCGGTCATCGGCCTCGAGGAGGTGCCGCTCGCGTGCGAGGAGCTGATCGCCGGGCGCGCGCGGGGCCGCTACGTGGTCCGCCTCGCCGGCGAGGAGGTCTGATCGGCGTATCGGCGGCATGAGGAGGCATCCGATGTCACGACACTCTCCTACACCGACTCCGCACGAGGGGCCGCCACAGGTCGGCGCGCCCGACCCCGAGCGGCGCAACTCGCCGCTCGAAAGCGGCTCCGAAGAGCCGTTCGAGCTGCTGCGCGAGCAGGTCGGCGACGAGGCCGGGTGCTGTTACTTCAACGATGTCCGCTATGACTCCGGCGCGGAAGTGCTGAGCGGCAGCACGCGCCTGCGCTGCGAGCAGGGCATCTGGGTCGAAGTGGGCGTGCGCAGGCCCTAGCGGCCCCGGAGGAGCGCCGGGCACTCGCGCCCGGTGCGCGGCGCGGCTATGCTTGCGGCCGCGGCGCGGCGCCGCGTCTGCAAGACAGGACGGGCGGATCCAGTGACGCAAGAGCGGGCGGTCGCGGCGGCCCCGCGCGGTGAAAGACTCAACACCCGGGCCGCCGGCGTCGTCTCGCTGGCGGTGCTGTGCAGCCGGGTGCTCGGTCTGGTGCGCCTGCAGGTGTTCGCGGCGCTGTTCGGCGGTGGCGGGGTCATGGACGCCTATACCATGGCCTTCCGGATCCCGAACCTGCTGCGCGACCTGGTGGGTGAGGGGGCGTTGTCGGTCGCCTTCGTCACCACCTTCAGCAAGACCGCGGCCACCGGGGGCGATGCCGAGGC